>NZ_QTLP01000020.1:0-104366 GCF_003635405.1 Parabacteroides sp. AF39-10AC
ACATCTAAAGACTCCGAAAGACCGGCTCCGGACACACTAAGTGAAACACTACCTGATCTAATGGTAATTGGGAATAAGCATCTTGATTCTCAAAAATTCCGGCAAGCTCGCCTAAAGTTCTCCGGCTCTTTACCACACCTTCCCCCTTTAGCTCATCTTGAAAAAATGACAAGGATGGGATTACAATCTTTTTATGTTCCATGATATTCTATTTTACGATACAACTTATATCGCAAAAATAGATCGAATACCTTGGGCTTTATTTTAGTATTTTTCCAAACAACTATGAAATCCTGCCCTTATTCTCCATCCAGGCGCTCCTTATATTTTTTCTGGTACTCGGATGGAAGCATATTCGTGGTTTTCTTAAATTGGCCGATGAAGTTGGATAGATTATTGAATCCGGCCTCGGAGCTAATCGTGGATATCTTCAGATTTCCCTCTATCAATAGTTTTTTCGCGTGTCCTATGCGCATGTCATTCAAGTACTCCACGAAAGTCTTCTTGGTCCGTTTCTTGAAATAACGACAAAAAGCGGTCGGAGTCAAGCCTACCAAAGCGGCGACTTCCTCCAGCTTCACTGGAGACGTGAAGTTCTTCACCAGATATTTATAGACCTTATTGAAACGCTCGAAATCGTCCGAGTTGACCGTTTCCGTAAACCCCGTACTGGCTAATATCTCATATTCTTCGGAAGTCGCCATTAATTCCAGTAAAGCAATCAATTTGATCACCCTACTCGCTCCCGTCTCATTGGCGGATTGGCTGATCAGCTCGGCAATCTTCTTCCGGGACTTACCCACAAACTTAATCCCTCTACGGGAACGCTCTATCAATTCCCGGATATTATTCATCTCCGGAAGACGGATTAAATTAGGTTCAAAAATCTGACGCTTGAAGAACAAGCAAATACAAGTAGCCCGCAAGCCAGAGCTCTTATCGAAATAAACAGGGTCGTTTCTCCACTCATGTGGCAGTTGAGGGCCGATCATACAAACATCGCCCTCGAAATATCCTTCCACATGATCCCCGACAAAGCGAGTACCCGTACCACTTGTGATATACATTATCTCAATAGCCGGATGGTAGTGCCAAGGCACTATAAAATGCGGTAGATCCTCCACATAGAAATGAATGTGACTATCTATCGGGAATGGCAGTTCTTGAAATAATGGTTTCATAAGCTTTATACTAAAGGTTTCAACCTCTCGATCAGTTCATCCCCAAGCGCCCGTTTATTCACGATATGTTCCTGCACGGCGGTAACAAACGGATTATTCACGAAATCTCCTCGAACACCCTCGAAATCCTGTTGTTTTTCCTTGTTGGAACCATCCACTCCGAAACCGATCATAGAAGTCAAAGAGAATTCCTTACGGGCATCCTCATAAAGCATCTCATCCAAGCGGATCACACATTCTTGCCAACGACGAACCAGATCAATAATCTCCGCGGCGGAAATCGAACGGAGATCCACCCCATAATAACGTTCGATCATCTCGTAGGCCCATGTCCATTCCAAGGAATAATAACGTCCGTGAACCAAACGGAAAAAGCATTCCACATCCTCTAAGGAAGCGATTTCCCCCTGTTCGATATCTTGCAACAAGGCATCTAGCGGTTCCCTCGGGAGGATCAAGCCCGCCAAGTCCAGCCATTCTCCGGAGCCTTTGGATTCCGTAGGACGCAATTGCTCCCAGACCTCTTCCATAGAATAATAGGTCGTACCTTCCAAACGCTTGATTAACGAGTTACCAAAGAACTTATTAATTGCCATGCCATAAAAGTTCAACGCATTCCGGAGTGAGGAACCTTTTATACGAGTATTCTGATAATAATAAATCTCGGAAGTCTCTCCAACCAATGCCTGCAGGTTTTTCAAGATATCCACCGCTTTCAGCATCTTCTGGATCGTATAGGGACTCAATAGATTATAGTTAATCATATCCAAGCGATCCGGGTCCGTACGTTTATCACGCTTCGGCCATTTCTGGGCATCACGGATCGTACCTACGCTGCGAAGATTAATTCCCGGGACTAAGTAAGTCTCATCATCCTTCTCTATTAAATAGGAGAAGGGAATATCGGAAGTATCGCTATGGTGATGATGGCGACCCATTACCAAAGAGAAAGCGCCAATACGGGCCGGCCAAAGGATATACGAGTCGCTGGTCGTCTTGGAACCACGTTCCACGATCCCTTGATGAATCGGTCCCAGCTTATACATATGATTACTCTGGTTGGAGCCACTTCCCGCGTTCAAGAACGAATACATTCCCGCTATCAGCAAACTGCTCTTATGCATAGACACCGTAAACGGACCGGCGAAAATAGCGCAAGCCTCCCCATTCTCGAAAGCGCAGTTGCTGAACAACAAGGAATCATGGGCCGAGAAGTTATGCGTCACTTGGCAAGCCTGTCCGATAAAGCAACGGATAATCTTAGCGGCATCCGCGATCTTGGCTCCCGAAGAGACAATGAAATCTTGCGCGATCACACTATCCCCGATAAATACCGGGGCCTCTCTCTTACTATTTACGGAACCATTTTCCAGACGTGCGCTATTCTCTATGGTCGCGTAATCACCAATCTTCACGTTACGGATCGTACCGGTATTGACAATCTTGACCTTATCGCCAACCGTTCCCTCCGTAGAGGCGATACCCTCCGTATAAGCGGTAATCATATCCCGCAAGCGTTCGATCAAGGCCGGACGATGGCGGTACAAAGCGATAATATAAGCCAATGAAGCCGACAGGCCATCGTAAATCGGAACCTCACGCCCGCCGGTCTCATTCAAGACCGACACCTCGACATTATTCCCGAACGTAGCCTTGCCTTCCACCAACATAACATTTATATTCTGGATAAAGCAGTCATCACCGATCCGGTAATTAGCGATATAATTCTGTACGTTCTCGATCAGCACATTATCCCCCAACGTACAATTATGCAGGGTAACATGACGAAGCCCGCTATGCTTTACCAATCCTCCCGGCAGGGTAAACACCTTACGAAAGGCTCCTAACTTAACCACTCCTGAAAAACGTACATGGTTCACATATTCAATATCAAACACCTCTGGAACCCAAACTTGATTCCAATCATCGGCCCGGCAAGCCTGAGATCGCAAGGTGGCGATCTCATCCGGCCGCAAATTTCTCAAATGATTCATTGGTACTAATTTTGTAAGACTCTACTCTTCATCGTATTGCTGAAAGAGGAAGTCATTGTAAGGGAAACGGGTGATATGGATTTGTTTGACCCGTTCATACAACATCTCTTTCAACGCCTCTATATTCGTACGTTCCTTGGCGGAGATAAAGATGCAATTATCTTGCAATTTTCCCATCCACGTACGTTTCAGTTCATCCAGATCGATATTCTCACGACCACGAGGGGTCAAATCATCTTCCTCTTTCGGGACAAAGGTAAATGCGTCCACCTTATTGAAAACCATGATCATCGGTTTCTCGGTCTTATCGATCTCCGCCAACGTACGGTTCACGACCTCTATTTGCTCCTCAAAAGTCGGGTGTGAGATATCCACGATATGTACCAGCAAATCCGCCTCCCGTACCTCATCCAAGGTAGATTTAAAAGATTCCACCAACTCGGTCGGTAACTTACGGATAAATCCGACCGTATCAGACAGCAAGAACGGCAAGTTCTCGATAATTACCTTGCGTACGGTCGTATCTAGCGTAGCGAACAACTTATTCTCGGCAAAGACCTCACTCTTGCTCAATAAGTTCATCAAGGTAGATTTACCTACGTTCGTATATCCGACCAACGCTACACGTACCATCTTACCCCGGTTTTTCCGTTGTACGCTTTTTTGCTTGTCAATATCCACCAGCTCTTTCTTCAATCGTGCGATCTTATCCAAGATAATACGTTTATCAGTCTCCAACTGTGTCTCACCCGGACCACGCATACCTACGCCGCCTCGCTGACGCTCCAAGTGTGTCCACAGACGAGTCAAGCGGGGTAACATATATTTATATTGTGCAAGCTCCACCTGTGTCTTCGCATGGGCGGTCTGTGCACGGCTAGCGAAGATATCCAAGATCAAGCTCGTACGATCCAAGATTTTCACCTGCAATTCTTTCTCAATATTACGGAGTTGCTTCGGACTCAGCTCATCATCAAAGATCACCAAACCGATCTCATTCTCTACCACATACTCCTTAATTTCCTGCAATTTACCGGTCCCGACAAAAGTGACGGAATTCGGGTAATCCATTTTCTGGGTAAAACGCTTTACCGCATCCACCCCTGCCGTATCGGCCAAGAAAGCCAATTCGTCCAGATATTCCTTAACTTTTTGCTCATTTTGCTCAGGGGTAACCAAACCCACCAAAACGGCCTTCTCGGTCTGTGCCTCAGATATGATAAATTCTTTCATGCCACAAAGATATATTATTTCAATTATTTACGTATATTCGCGAACATATTTACAAATATAAATCAACTTAGCTATGAAAAAGAGAATTTGGCATCTATCCAGACGCGTTGTCGTTTGTACGGTATTCCTATTCGTACAACAATTTATCCAGTCACAAGTTTCAAATCCGTCTACATGGGAAAGCTTTGTGCAAAGTAACGCAAATATATCTATTCGAGATACGTTTCGGATGCAGACATTTGAGGGACTTGCTTCTGATAATTGGGATTATGCCATTACAGGTGAAGCCCTTATTGAAGATATCTCCGGCGTGAAAGATATTCCTAACAGCCACGGAAACTACGGGTTACGAATGCCAATGAATACGCAAGCGGCTTTCGAGCATTTCACGTTAACAGATCATCAAGATATAAAAATCAGTATACGGAAAGGGGGCATCCATTTAATGCTCGAAGAAAAGATGCAAGTTAAGACTTACCGCCCTAACAAACCAGAATATGTGTCGATCATAACTTTAAATAAAGACGATGCTACTGCTTCATTCGAAAAGACGGATATAGGCAGCAATCCCCCGGGATTGGATATTATCGTCCCCACACCGGCTGCCAATACCAAAAACGGCTATTATTATGTAGACAGCGTTTACGCACACGGCATGATTCCTACCTATTCCCTATTTACCGGAAACAGCGATTGGAACCATGAGGATCGCTGGAGCCACCTACCCGCCTACCGTCACCGCAACGCCTTGATTAACGGTAATATCTCCATAAATACAAATATCAGCTGTAAAGATATCTTTATTGGCGATGGAAACATCCGTATTTTACCAACCGGAAATCTATCCGTAAATAACCTTACCATCTATCCTAATGATGGTATCTTGGCGTCTTCCTCCACCTTGCGATCGTCCGGAACTATTAACATCTCCGGCAAAATAACGATCGAGAAGACCTTCGCTCAAAAAGGCAAATGGTATTTTATCTCCTTCCCCTTCGATGTATTCGCTTCCGGCATAGACCCGGATTTCCAACTGGGTGATGACAAAAGCGATACAAACGGTAATTACTTTTACGTACAAACCTACAACGGAGAAAAGCGAGCTAATTCACAAAGCCCTTCCAACAACTGGGAAGTCATACCACAAACAATAATCAATACATCCCAGCCCATCTTCAAGAAGAACAAGGGATACCTAATCGCTATTGACGCCTCCGCCGATCGCCAGAACCTCCGTTTCTCCTCGAAAGCAGGAGATATCCCTATAGATTTCGGAAAAAACGGTCAAGCCTCTATTCCGGTAAGCATTAACAACCAAAGCCAGAACCAGAATCACAACGGCTGGTATCTATGCGGTAATCCCCTGCCGGCTCCTTTAGCTCTTAGTCAAATAGAATCAAACTCGGCCTTAGACGGATACATTTATATATATGACGGCTCCACCTACCAACCCTACGTGATCGGTAGCGATTTCGCCATCCCTCCATTCTCCGCTTTCTTTGTCAAAGCGCATAAAAGTACCAGCCTATCTGTATATAATACATCCGAACCAGACAATTATAAATTATTATCAACGAACGCACCCATATCTTTCCCGACATCGGAACCTCAAGCCCGACAAGATTCCCCTGTTTCCAATCAAGTATTTTCATTTCCGGAATTAAGCTATCAGCTAGAGAACAAGACTTTATTCATTACTAATCTTCCATCCCCCGGTAAAGTCGAACTGTTTACTCCGGCAGGCATATTAGTATTCACGCAAGCGGTACAGGCAGGGAACCCTATCCTCCCGATTCCCCTCCCACAAGGTTTATATATCTTAATTATTCAAACAGAACATTATCGGGCACAATACAAATGCGTTTTAACCTCCTAAAGCCCGAAACAATCTTATATCTTTGCCCTGTTTTTAGAATAAAACGAATATGAAGAAGATCAATATCACAACAATTGCCTTACTTGTTTACTTAATCGTAATGAGTATCATCGGCTGGCCGGGAAACAATCCCGGAAACAATTATACCGAATATTTCTTGATGATCGGCGCTACGCTCGTCATCATCATCCTTCTACGCTATCTGCAAGTCAAACGTCTGAGAATGCGAGATAAGTGGAATAAAGACGATGATCCTGCCAAGCAATAAAAACACAGCCTGTTTTTCTTCACAGAAGAACAGGCTGAATGAACTTTATTTTATTACACTAGTATTAATATTACTGCTTTTTCGCCCTCACAGGCTACTTGAATGTCTCATAAAGACTACGCACAGTATAAATTATTCGATTATAAATAAGTACAATCTTAACAGGACACACACACCACTTGTTTCGCTTACTTTCTTAAAATGAGTTACTTTCATAATTCTTACATTTTATTCACTAGTACTAAAACGTCATTAACCAATACGTAAAAGACAGCCGATATCATTTTTGTAATCGTAGCCTAATCGTCATATCACTGAAAGGCAATACAATCGTGAACACATTTTTAATAACATAGACATATCATCGTAATATAATCACACGTCCTTTGCGTTCTGAAAAAATAGATTAATTCTAATATATTTTAAGGACAAAAGGATGGACAACAGAAATTACTTTACGATGGCGATTCCCGCTCTTTTGCTAGGCGTAGCATACTTACAGCCAATCAATGCGGCACCAGCGGAGGATCTGCCAAACGTTACTGGACGAATGACGATCACCCAACAGACATTCACGGTAAGTGGCGTAGTCGCCGATACGAACGGAGAACCAATTATCGGGGCTAACGTGATTGAGAAAGGGACTACAAATGGAGCCGTAACCGATTTTGACGGCAAATTTTCTCTCTCGCTGCAAAACAAGCAAAGCATATTGGTCGTTACTTATATCGGTTATAACACCAAGGAGATTCCAGCCGGGAATGGTTCTCCCCTCACGATCCAATTGCAGGATGACACCCAGAACCTAGACGAGGTTATCGTGGTAGGTTATAGTGTACAGAAGAAAAAAGACCTTACCGGTGCTGTTTCCGTACTGGAGGTAGGCGACCTGAAAGATACCCCGGTATCCAGTGTAGATCAAATGATGCAAGGTAAATTGTCCGGCGTAAACGTAATCCCGGATAATATGCCCGGCGGAGGCGTAGCGGTACGTGTACGCGGTTTCAGCACGATCCGTAACAATGATCCGCTTTATATCATCGATGGCGTGCCAGTAGAGGGCGGCATCAATTTTCTCAACCCGAATGATATCGAAAGTATGCAGGTATTGAAAGATGCTTCTTCCGCTTCCATCTATGGCGCACGTGCGGCAAACGGCGTGGTTATCATCAGTACAAAAAAAGGGAAGGAAGGTACTTTCCGGGTAAACCTAGACGCTTACGTGGGAGTACAAACCTCGGCAAAACAGATGCGTATGCTAAACGCCCAAGAATATGGCGACTTATTATGGCAGGCACAGCGTAACGACGGGAAATCACCAGTAAGCGACGTGTATGGCTCCGGCGAGACCGCCGTAATTCCGGAATTCCTTGACGCAGATCACCGTCTTCCCTCGGGAGACGTGGATTGGGTTGACGAGATCATGCAAAAAGCCATGGTCCAGTCCTATAACCTCTCTCTGGCGAAAGCAGATAAAGTTAGCAGCCACTTGTTCTCCCTAGGCTATTTCAACCAAGACGGTCTTATGAAATATACTGGTTTCGAACGTATATCCGGACGTTTCAACAATGAGTTCAAGCTCTTCAACGATCGTTTGAAAATCGGTGAGAACGCCACATTATCACATGCGTGGGGAACCTCGGTCACCAATAACGCCGCACTGGGAGGTATGTTATACAACGCCTATAAGACCGTATCCATTACCCCTGTTTACGATCTGGACGGGAATTTCGGCAGCAACCCGATCGCCGACATCTCCAACCCGTTAGGCGAATTATACCGTAATAAGGATAATAAAGATCGTACCACCCGTCTATTCGGTAATCTATTCGCCGAACTGAATATCCTAGAGGGACTTTATTTCAAGACCAACTTCGGAGCGGATTACAAAAACCTGTATAAACGAAGCTTCAAGGCCAAATACAACGAATTGAACACCCAGCAACCCTTGAGTACGTTGAGCACGCAAAACCGTTGGAACTTCAATTGGGTATTCACGAACACGTTAAACTATTTACGGACATTCGATAAACATACGATCGGAGCCTTATTAGGTATCGAGACAAACCGTTATCAAGAGGAATACTTCTCCGCCTCCCGTGAAGGCTTTGCCTCGGATGACGATAACTTCCATTTCCTCGATGCGGGCGATAGCGGCTCCCAGAAGAACGCAGGTTCTGCCTTTACTTCCAAGATGATGTCTTATTTCGGTAAAATTGATTATAATTTCGACAACCGCTACTTATTCTCAGCCACGTTCCGACGTGACGGATCTTCTAAACTTGGTAACAATAAATGGGGTAATTTCCCGGCTGTCTCCGCAGGCTGGCGTATCAGTAGCGAACCGTTTTATGATATTCCGGCTATCAGCAACATGAAAGTCCGCATAGGTTGGGGACAAAACGGCAACTCTGATATCCCGGCTTATTCTACGATCGATTCTTACATGAGTAATCCGAACCACTCCAACTATCCGATCGACGGTAGCCAAAATTCCGTGACAACCGGATACACCCAAACCCGTTACGGTAACGCAAACCTGAAATGGGAGACCACCACGCAAACTAATGTCGGGCTGGATCTAGGCTTCCTAGATAACAGCCTAACCGTTGTGCTGGATTGGTTTAACAAAGATACCAAGGACTTATTATGGGAGCGTCCCTTGATCGGTACCGTGGGGGGTACGAACCAAACGGTATGGGACAATGTCGGGAAAATGCGTAACCGGGGTTTCGAAGCTGAGGTCAGCTACAATAAGAGCATCAATAAAGATTTCGGGTTCAATGTCGCCTTCAATATGTCCGCTATCAAAAACAAGATGACTGAATTAGACGGTGATGTCTCCTATATCGGACTGCCTACCAGCGTGATTCACTCCCTCAACTTCGATCAAGAGGTTTCTCGTTCCGCCATCGGACAACCAATCGGCTCTTTCTACGCTTATAAAGAAGACGGTTTATTCCATAGCGAGGCGGAGATCAAATCATATACCAATAATAAAGGCGAACTACTCCAACCCAACGCAAAACCGGGTGATATCAAGTTCGTAGACGTAAACGGAGATGGCGTAATAGACGGTAACGACCGTGACTATATCGGTAACCCGCTCCCCGATGTCACGGCAGGCCTTACATTAGGAGTCAACTTCCATAATTTTGACCTCAGTCTATTCTTTCAGGGAATGTTCGGAAACGATGTATACGACTTGACCCGTTATGTGGGTGATTTCTACAATCAATCGCAATACAACAAAAACAGCCGTGTCGTTAACGCATGGACACCGACCAACACGAATACGGATATACCCCGTGTCACCATGGACGATCCGAACAATAACATCCGGCCCTCGTCCTACTATGTGCAAGACGCCTCTTTCGTTCGCTTAAAGAACATGAAAATCGGTTATTCCGTACCTCAGTCCATCCTATCCAAGATTAAGTTCAATAGCTTGTATATCTATGCGCAAGCAACCAACTTATTCACGATCACCGGATACGACGGTATCGATCCGGAAGTGGGATTGCAAAGTTACTCCAGTGACTACCGTAACCTAGATATGGGTGTGGACCGCGGCATCTATCCGTTATCCCGCACCTTCACCTTTGGAGTAAACGTAAGTTTTTAATCATCAAACAACAACAAACAAGAATATGAAGAAAATGATTATAGCGGCCTGTGCCGTATTCGCATTGACATCATGCAGCGATTTTCTGGAAGAGACACCTGTAGGCGAACTGACTCCCGAACAAGCACAAGATCCCAATAACATTGAGGGATTGATTATCTCCGCCTATTCCATCCTAGACGGCCAGATGGACGATGCCAGCTCCGGCTTGAATTCAGGATGCTCCAACTGGCAATTTGGCGATGTGATCTCAGACGATACCTACAAAGGCGGAGGTGGTACGGGAGACCAGAACCCGGTTCACTTGATGGAAATCTTCCATATCGACCCGACTATCCAAGATTACAATCGGAAATGGCTAGCCTTATACGAGGGCGTGAACCGCTGTAACCAAGCGATCCGTATCCTCAAAGGCAGCGATTATGATAAAAAGGAGACCCGTATCGCCGAGATGCGTTTCCTGCGTGCCCATTTCTATTTCAACTTAAAGATCATCTATAACCAGATCCCATATTTCGACGAGAGTGTCAGCGATCCTTCCGCGTTCGCCTCTATCTCGAATAAGGAGTATACATCCGATCAATTATGGGAGAAGATACTGAATGATTTTAAGGCCGCCTACGAAGGTCTCCCGGATTCCCAGCCGGATGTGGCACGTCCATGCAAGATGACGGCCCGGGCTTATATGGCTAAAGTTTACTTGTTCCAAGGCAAATGGCAGGAATGCGCTACAGCGACGGATGAGGTGATCAATTCCGGCAAATACCAGCTACTCCCCGACTTCCGGAATATCTTCTTGCCGGAAAATGACAACTGCCCTGAAATTTTATTTTCAGTCCAAGCCTCTATCAACGATGGCTCCCCGAACAACTACAACGGAAATCCGGGCGACCGTTTGTTACCTCCGGGAGGCCCTTATCCCAACTATGGTTTCCTTCGTCCTTCCCAAAACCTAGTAAACGCTTATAAGACCGACTCCAACGGCTTGCCTTTGGAAGACGGCATAGACGTTTCGGAAAATGATTATGTAGACACCCGCCTAGACCACACGGTAGCCCGCCCCGGAATCATGTTCCTAGATGTCCAACTCTATGACTGGACTCCTCGTGAGGCTACGGTTTACGGTCCGTATAGCCCGAAAAAACGTATTGTCTCCAAGAACTCAAGTTACTATTTGGCTATCTGGCCATACGTAAACGCATTGAATGTTTATATTATTCGATATGCGGACGTGTTATTGTGGCGTGCCGAAGCTGCTATCGAACTAGGCGATTTGGCTACCGGATTGAAATACATCAACCAAGTTCGCGAGCGTGCCATGAACAGCCAGACCGTAAAAACCGCTGACGGGACAGCGGATGCCGCCAAATACCGGATCGGATTATATCCGTCATTTTCCGACAAAGAGGAGGCGATCCGAGCCTTACGTACCGAACGACGTCTGGAATTCGCCTTAGAAGGTGAACGTTTCTTTGATCTAGTCCGTTGGGGAATCGCCTCAGACGTGATGAACACTTATTTCGAGCATGAGAAGACATTCCGCTCTCATCTCCAAAATGCCCGTTTCATCAAAGGGACCCACGAATACGGCCCGATACCGCAAGCGGTTATAGACCTTGCGAAAAATGGAATCATCGAGCAAAACCCAGGATATTAATGGGAATGCTCCCATTCTTCTTAAAAGAAATAGCTCCTATCCGAATATTCGGGCAGGAGCTATTTACATTTGTCTTTATATCGTCTCTTTATAACTTATCCCTTAAAAACCTACCGGTATAGGATGCCTCGCAAGCCGCTATCTCCTCCGGTGTGCCGGCACAAACCAGCTGTCCGCCGGCCTTTCCGCCTTCCGGTCCTAAATCGATCACATAATCCGCACATTTGATCACATCCATATTATGCTCGATAATTACCACGGAGTGACCTTTCTCGATCAAGGCATTGAAAGCTTTCAACAAAGTCTTGATATCATGAAAATGTAAACCGGTCGTAGGCTCGTCGAAAACGAACAAGGTAGGTTGCTGCTTCTCTTGGCCTAAGTAATAAGCCAGTTTCACACGTTGGTTCTCACCACCGGATAAAGTGGAGGAAGTCTGTCCCAGCTTGATATAGCCCAAGCCCACGTCTTGCAGCGGTTTCAAGCGTTTCACGATCTTCTTTTCTTGGGAGCCGGAACCTTTCTCGAAGAACTCGATCGCTTGATTCACGGTCATTTCCAACACATCGTATATGTTAGCGCCTTGATACTCTACATCCAATACATCCTGCTTGAAGCGTTTGCCGTGGCAAGCCTCGCATTCCAAGGTGATATCCGCCATAAACTGCATCTCTACCGTGATCTTGCCCTCGCCCTTACATTCCTCGCAGCGACCTCCTTCTTTATTAAAGGAAAAATAAGCGGCGTTATATCCCATCTGCTTCGCTAGAGGCTGCTCGCCGAATAGTTTACGGATCTCATCGTAAGCGCCGATATACGTCACAGGGTTCGAGCGAGAGCTCTTTCCGATCGAGTTCTGGTCTACAAACTCAATCGCCTGAATCATATTCAAATCTCCACTGATACCGGAGCAATCTACGGTCAGGCGGGCGGCATCATCCAAATGGCGTTTCACGCCCTCGTAGAAAATATCACGAACCAAGGAACTTTTACCCGAACCGCTCACGCCGGTAACCACCGTCATCACGTTCAAAGGAAACTTCACGTCCACGCCCTTTAAGTTATTCTTCCGGGCCCCTGTCACTTCTATATAATTATTCCACGGACGGCGGTAAGGCGGGATCTCGATCTGATCCTCTCCCGTCAAATAACGTACCGTATGGCTATCGCTACATTTCCGGAGGTTATTCACATCGCCTTGATAAACAACCTCACCCCCCAAACGCCCCGCTTTCGGACCGATATCGATGATATAATCCGCCGCACGGATAATCTCCTCATCATGCTCCACCACGACCACGGTATTCCCCAAGGCTTGCAACTGTCGCAATACCTTGATCAACAAATCCGTATCCCGGGAATGCAGACCGATACTCGGCTCATCCAAAATATACAACGAACCCACCAAGCTACTACCCAACGAGGTAGCCAGATTGATACGTTGGCTCTCTCCTCCGGATAAAGAGGCCGAGAGGCGATCTAAAGCCAGATAACCCAACCCCACATCCAACAGGAATTGCAAGCGATTATTGATTTCCGTGAGCAAACGTTTAGCGATCGCCGCATCCGTCTCGTCCAGTTCCAGTTGATCAAAGAAAGCCTTTGCCTCCGAAACCGGCATCGTCACCAGCTCGGCGATATTCTTACCGCCCACTTGCACATACAGCGCTTCCGGTCTCAAGCGGCTCCCCTTACAAACCGGGCAAGTCGTCTTTCCCCGATAGCGGGCTTGCATCACCCGGTATTGTATCTTATAAAGATTCTCTTCCACGAACTTAAAGAAATCGTCGATACCGTGTAAGCCTCTCGCCCCATGCCACAACAAATCCTTCTCTTTCTGTGTCAGGTCGTAATACGGACGATGGATCGGGAAGTTATATTTCTCGCTCTTCACGATAAAGTCTTTCAGCCATTCCCCCATCACCTCACCTTTCCAGCAAACCACGGCTCCTTGGTAGACAGACAAGCTTTTATCAGGCACCACCAGATTCTCATCGATACCCAGCACCTTACCGAACCCCTCACAAGTCGGACAAGCGCCCAACGGATTATTAAAGCTAAACATCATATCGGTAGGCTCCTCGAATATCATGCCATCCGCCTCGAACTTCTTCGAGAATTCCTTCACGACTATCCCTTCCTCCGTATAAATACGGATCAAACAGGTACCATGGCCCTCAAAGAAAGCGGTCTCAGCCGAGTCTGCCAAACGGCTTTTCAAGGTCTTATCGTCCGATACCGTCAGGCGGTCCACCAACAACTCGATCGGATAAGACAGCAACTCCTCGCTGGCCAGTACCTCCGAGATACGATATACCGTATCATTCACCGACAGACGGGCATATCCTTCTTTCCGCAAGATCTCCAGCTGTTCCTTCATATCCCGGCCTTCCGGCAAGACAACCGGGGCGAATACGGCAAAACGAGTCCCCTCGGGATATCGCACGACCTCCTTGATAATATCGCTCACCTGATGTTTTTTCACCTCGGTGCCGGAAACCGGCGATATCGTCTTCCCGACGCGAGCATATAACAAGCGTAAATACTCATAAATCTCGGTAGATGTACCGACCGTGGAACGCGGATTACGGGTATTCACCTTCTGCTCGATAGCGATAGCGGGCGGTATTCCCTTAATATAGTCGCATTCCGGCTTACTCATCCTTCCCAAGAACTGGCGGGCGTAAGCGGATAAACTCTCTACATACCGGCGTTGTCCCTCCGCATAAAGGGTATCGAACGCCAACGATGATTTTCCACTCCCCGACAGCCCGGTTATCACCACCAGCTTGTCCCTCGGAATCTCTACATCTATATTTTTCAAGTTGTTGACACGTGCCCCCTTGATGAAAATCGAATTGCTCTCAGACATATTACCTTTATCTTTTTCTTTAACGCAAAGATAGCCAAAACTAACCGATTCTGCCCTATCTTCATCGAACTAATTCACACAGTTAGACAGGGTGTGCCTCGTCCCTACTGCCAAGTAAATAAAATAACAAGGGTGAAATATTTCATATTTACAGGGAATCTTCTACATTTGTTGAAAATTTCATAGACAAACACAGCAAGGCACCCATGTACATTAAATATTTTCGCTTCTTAGTAGCGATTCTCTTTTGTGCGATAACCTCATGTTCTACGGTTCGCGAGAAGCCTCGTCCGGCTACGAGTACGGGCAAGGAGGCCAAGCGAGAGTTTAGGGGAGCATGGATACAGACCGCTTTTCAAGGCGAATACAAGGATATGACTCCCGCCCGGATGAAAAAAGACTTCATCCGCAAGCTTAATTACCTGCAAGCATGCGGCATCAACGCCATCATCTTTCAGGTGCGCCCCGAGGCGGACGCTTTCTATAAATCCGATATCGAGCCGTGGAGTCGCTTCTTCACCGGAGAGCAGGGCGTAGCCCCGGCAGGTGAGTTCGACCCGATGGCCTTCCTAATCCAAGAATGCCATAAACGGAACATGGAGTTTCACGCTTGGTTGAATCCTTACCGGGCGAGCACGGCGGGAAACACCCGTTTCGCCGATTCCCACATCTATCATAAGCATCCCGAATGGTTTGTCACTTATAATAAACAAATCCTTTTCGACCCGGGATTGCCGGAAAGCCGTCAGTTTATTTGCCGGGTAGTGCGTGATATCGTCGGCCGTTACGACGTGGACGCTATCCATATGGACGATTATTTCTATCCCTATCCCGTAGCGGGTATGCCTTTCCCGGATGATAACAGCTTCCGCAAATACGGCTTGCGAAAAGGATACAGCGAGGCGCAAAGGAACGATTGGCGCCGGGAGAACGTGAATACCCTGATCCGGGAATTGAAACGTACCATCTTGCTCACCAAGCCTTGGGTACGCTTCGGTATCAGTCCCTTCGGCATCTACCGCAACAAGAAAAGTACCGCGGACGGATCGGGTAGCAATACCAACGGCCTGCAAAACTACGACGACCTCTACGCCGATATCACCTATTGGGTACAGCAAGGTTGGATCGATTATAACATCCCCCAGATCTATTGGGAGATCGGACACCCGGCGGCGGATTACATCACGCTTATCAAATGGTGGGACAAAAACGCCAACGGAGGTCATTTATATATCGGGCAAGACGTGGCCCGCACCATGAAAGCGGACCAATTAACCCGCAAGATGCGTTATGAGCGTGCCTTGCCTCACGTGAGCGGCAATTGCTTCTGGCCCGCCAACGAGATTCTATGGAACAACAAGGGCGTAGCCGACAGCCTACGGCGGAACTACCACCGTTACCCGGCCCTTATCCCAGCCTATACCCATATGCATAACCGTCCGCCAAAAGACGTAAGCAAGCTAAAGACCGAATGGACACCTAAAGGCTTCTTGTTACATTGGCAAGCGGAGCAAAGCCCCACGAATCCGGAGCTAGCCTCCTATTTCGTGGTCTATCGCTTTAACGACAAGGAGCCGATAGACACGAGCGATCCCTCGAAGATCGTGGCTATCACCCGGGAAACCGGCTACTTGATGCCTTACGAGAAAGGTAAGGTAAAATACCGCTATGTAGTGACCGCCGTAGATCGCTTTCACAACGAGAGCGAGGGCAAGACAAAGAAAGTAAAATTATAAAGACAACAATATATGTTAACCGACCATCGCTGCACCAAATATACCGACTGTTCCTCTTGTAGTTTCTACCAGAGGGACATATTCAAGTATCGTCTTTATCCGAAAGGGTACGTGATCCCTCAGACAAGATGCATGCAGAACATGGTCTTTTTCCTAGTCAAGGGAGAGATCTGGCTGAACAGCGAGGAGCACCCGGACACCACGTTCCGGGGCGGACAGTTCGTGTTGCAACCGATCGGTTCGAAAGTGGAGTGCAAGGTACTCGACTACACCGAATGTATCATCTATCTCTTCGAGCGTCCGCAAAACATATGCGACAATCGTTTCAACAAAGGCATCTCCATCGTGGAGAACGAACGCCAGCAGCCCATCGTAATGACGATGGTCCCGCCGATACAACTCTTCATCGAGGGCATGAAGCTTTACCTCAACGATGATTTAAGATGCTCCGGACTGATGCAAGCCAAACGCTCGGAGATGGTCTACTTGCTGAACTGCTACTACCCCATCAAGGAGCTAGCCGCCTTTTACGCCCCGATTTACCGGTATAGCCACAGTTTCCAGTATTTCGTGATGCAGAACTACCAGAAGGCGAAAGACGTGGAGACCTTCGCCCAATTGGGAGGCTACAGCGTACCCACCTTCCGCCGTATCTTCAAGGATACGTTCGGAGAGCCCGCTTATCAATGGATGCTGAAACGCAAATGCCAAGACATTCATAACGACCTTATCATGACAGAGCTTTCCATATCCGAGATTTGTTACAAGTATGGTTTCGAGTCGCTTTCCAACTTCTCGCACTTCTGCAGGGCGAATTTCGGCCAATCTCCCCGCTCTATCCGTTCTTTAAAGGATGAAAATACATAATATTCAATGATTTTTTTTAAAATCTCTCAACTTTTGCAACTCTTTGGACAAAAATAACAATTCACCCCTTTAGCATTCCCTATACATTTGCGTTCAGAAGGTCAATCATAATTGATTTTCAAAGAAAAATAAAATGTATAGGTACAATAAGACAAGTATTATCTTAAAGATCTCTATCGCAGTTTTATTCATTATCGGCATGGTGCTGGAATGTAGTTGCGAGAGATCCGAGGAACCGGAGAAAAGAGGCACGGGCTACATCACTTGCACCCTTCGTTGGGATAGCGTGGTAGCAGGTTCCCCGGTACCGGAGAAACTTCGCTATTGTATCTACCCGTCGGAGGGCGGGCCGATGATACAGACGGATGGGAACGCCAATGGCATCACCCTGTTCTTACCACCGGATAAATATAATGTATTGGTTTTCAATTACGACGCGAAAAACATAGGTTTTCGTAATATGTCGAAGTTCGAGGAAGCGGAAGCATATATCTCCTCTCTAGAGGATCTGGAGGCATGTCAAGACGAGGTGATCCCGTTATATGTCGCCACGATCCGTTCGGTAGAGGTTGAGGGGGATACGGAGAAGCATAAGGAATTGACCTTGTCGCCGTTTTTCCTATCGAAGGATAGTTCCTTGAATCTAAGCAATGAAAGGAAAGGGATCGCGAACAATATCAACGGGCTAAAGAAAACGAGTATCCGATGAGAGAGAGCCGGTTATTTATCATCTTGATCTCGCTTGTCATGGGATTGGCGGGATGCTCGAAAGAGACTATGATCGGCGAGTATGTAGACCGTTGCGCCGTGCGCCTCGACATAGATTGGGGTCCTTGCGGTATCGACCCGGATGGTATGACCGCGCTCTTTTACCCGGTCGATGGAGGGGAGCCAAGCCGTTTCCTTACCAACACGGTCACGGGTGACGAGGTGCGATTGAGGAAAGGGATCTATAACGTAGTGGTATTTAACCAAGCGGCCGAAGAATACAGTTATCTCACGATCGAGGGTCAAGATCAATACAGCACCCTGCGGATCGTGATGAAGACGATGGATAGCGATTGGTACACGCCCACCGAGGGAGAGCGGCTGATCTACGATCCGGAACCTTTAGCGGTAGCTACATTGGAGGGTTTTGAGGTGACGCAAGAGATGGTACGGGCGAACCTTAAGGAGGGAAAGGAGTTTTCCTTGGCTTGCCGGCCCGAGAAGGTAATCTTCACGACCCATCTGTCCTTAGAGATAAAAGGATTGCACAACGTGCGGACTGCGAGGGGATCGATTAAAGGGATGGCGGATACATATTGGATAGCCAACAGTAAGACTGGGAGTAGCATAGCGACGCAACTCGTTGACTTCTCGGAAAAGACTTTTCACAAGAACTCAACGACCGATGGTATCTTATCCGGCTCTTACTTGACACTCGGCAGACCAAACGTCACATCGAAGGCCACGGACGAGATCAGTAATTTGCTTACGCTCTCCATCTTATTGGTCGATAACAAGACGGTCATTACGAAGCAATATGATATAGCTCCACGTGCCGCGATCAATAATGAGACGAAAGAGGTGAAAGTGGTGTTGGGTACCGGAGCCGATCCGGACGAGGAGGAAACTCCCGAGGATATTCCGCTGGAATTGCCAAACGTAAAGCCGGCAACTAATGGCGGCGAAGGAGGATTCGACGCAAGTATAGACAATTGGGGAGATGAAGTAGATATTGTGCTCCCCGCATAGATATAGAATAATAAATAGTAACAACATAAAACAACATTAAAAGACTAAGCGTTATGAAGACAAATTTATTCATTGCAGCATTAAGCCTAGTAGTATTGGCTGGCTGCTCAAGCGAAGATGAAATTGATACATTAGTGTCTAAGAGTGATAATGCGATTACTTTCGGGACTTATGTGGGGAAACAGACGAAGGCTTTAGATAAATCAGCCTTTGCTAAGGATGATAAATTCGGAGTGTCAGCATATTATGGCGATGGAACTTTCGAAGCAAACTTCATGAGTAATGAGACTATTAGTACAACAGATGGCTCCACTTGGACCTATACCAACACGAAATATTGGCCAGAAGGTAACCCTGTTTCATTTGTAGCTTATTATCCGAATTTGACAACTGCCCCTACAATAGCTGATGGTGCAACAGCAATTCCTTTTACTGTGGAGAGTGATGCTACAAAACAGGTTGATTTCATGTGGTCAACAGTTAAGGCTGCCACTAAAGATGATAAAAATGGAACAGCAATCAATGGAATTACAAACACCACAACAGATGCCACAAGCGTTCCTTTTGTATTCCAGCACGGACTTTCAAGAGTTCTGTTTAAAGCACAACTCGGTGCTTCTTCCTATGCAGGTGTAACGATCAACATTACTAACGTGACGATTAAGGATATTAATAACACTGGAACATTTACAATTCCCTCCACTTTAGCAGTTGGAAGCTGGAGTAGCTCAGGAACACAAAATTATACAGCTTTAAACACTAGTACAACAATATCAAATAATACTGCAACCCCAATAGGGAACTCGTTACTAATGATTCCTCAAGATGTAGCGAACAAAGCTATTGAAATCACTTATAATCTTGTTTATACAAATCCCGAACTTACAATACCTAATACTAAAACGATTACTTTAGCCGCTAATAGCAAATGGGATATAAATAAGCAATATACATATATATTCACCATCTCATTAGATGCTGTTGATTTAACAGCTACAGTCGGCTCGTTCGATACAATTACTCCTGACATAAAATTATAAACTTATCTTTGAATAATTATATTTATTCAAGTAGCATAAGAATAAGTTAATTAAAAATCCAATATACTCGAATGAACAGAAAAGGTACATTCGAGTATATTCCATTCTATTACGATAGATACTAATTATTTTAAGTACATCCCATATTTAGTATGGATCTTTCAAAGAAACGCCTACGATAAAACAAATCACAAAGACCATTCCGTTAGCAAAACAAGCTCTATACTACTTTTTTGCTCAATACAACCCACATTCGGTGACATCCCCTTCCCGCAAGAACCACAAAACAACGAGAAGGAGATAGCCATTAGTGCCCTTTTCCATCTCAAAAGCCCCCCTTTGCACACACAATAGGTCGCGAAAGCCAACGCGAAAGGCCGCGTTAGGCGACACATATGGTTACGTTGGGCATCGTAAGCAGCTAAGAATAGGGTTATAACCTAATGAGAAAGGCGTTATAACCTTATTATAACCCTATCGTAACCTTATGGAATAGCCCAAACACCCGGCAAACCATGAGTTACGATGAATTAATTTCGCTAGAATAAAAGGCCATTTTCCAACATCTGTCTGTCTACTAAACAATTGCTGTTTTTTTCTTGCGTATTTGGAAGCGAGACGTACATCCGCCCGAAATAATCGACTCTCACGGACTTCCGTTTACATTTTGTCAAAATGTCAATCCGCGAGGAAACTTCTCCCCACATAGCATACGGATATCAATTATTCTTCCTATATTTGCGATAATCCCTCATATCTAAGCGTAGGTCACTGAAGGAGGACATAAGTTAACGAAGAGCGTTTAAAGATATTATCCCGCATTGAAATCTCGACAATTTCAACTCCCGGGGATAATAGACAAGAAACGCTCACGTCAGTGCTATATTTACCAGTAATTGCTCTGGACGATATAACAGCATGGCGTGGGCTATTGTTTATTATTCGGGAGTGGGCAGTCGAGAGCCTCAATGCGGTAATATCAATAGTTTCCACGCTTCTGTATTTTTAGCCCGGCAACCGATGGAGACAGGTTGCCCTTATCCATTAAATGAAGACGATCCTCCTGTTACCCGTCTTGTCGCTATGGCTCCTGCTTGCCACGCAAGCCCATGCCCAAGTCTATCACCTACATTTATCCGACAACACTTGCCGGATAACAGAATGCGTTGATACTCCACAAGGCATCAAGCCCTTGGGTCAGACATGGAAAGGAAACACCTTCCATGATCGTTTCACGCTAGATTTCGATCGCGCTATCTTCACGTGGGAAAAGGAAGGAAAAGAGACGTATGCCAACAAGATCATCAACCACACTGCCAAATACGCTCACCACTCATTCTCCACGGAGCAGATTACCGCCAACCTCACCATCAACAGCCATCGAGCCGTCCTTCAACTTATCCACTTTCAGAATGGCCAATGGATACAAGTCACTTATTTTTGCGAGATAGGGAATTAACGGCTCATGCGAACATCTACAACATCTACCACTTATACTTGATATTTGTACTTTTTATTTGTGAGTGAAAATTCCAGCCTTAAAAAAGGAGGCCTTAAAGTTTACGATAAACATCTTCAAAAGGTACTCTGCAACGTTCTCCCCAAATGCCTTTATTTCCATCCCGTATCCCACAAGGAATAGCCATGTTTATTTCAGCACCATGAGGTAGTTTCAATGTCCTTTTTAGCCGACGGCTGTCCAGCCCTTCTAAGGGGCACGTGTCATAGCCTTCGTTTGCCATCGCAATCATAAACGTTTGTGCGGCAAGCGCACAGGATTTATGGGCTGTCACACGTATGTCATTCTCGGAAACTTCAAGCATCATAGGACGGAAAATACTGATTATATTAGCCAACAATTTCCTGAGCAATCCGAGAATACCGAAGAACCGGGCATAAACAAAAGGCATCAATATACCGTAATATATTTCCCGATCCTTAATACGTTTGGCCTGACGTTCTTTAGGACTGTAACGACGAATGTTCTCCCGTTCAAAATTGAGTACGAATCGCGCATGTTTCTTGTACCAGTCACGCCGAACCACAAAAATGACAATTTGTGAAGCGGTAGAAGCCGCTTTCTGACCAAGGCAGTCCCTTGAAATTTTTGCCAATAATTCAGGTTCTGTAATATGGTAAAATTCCCATAATTGCATATCAGAACTGTTAGGAGCCAATGTAGCCAGTTCCAAACAATGTTTTACCTTTTCCGTATCTATTGGTTTCTCTTTATCATACACCCGTACAGAACGACGATGATGAAGGACTTCATCTAAATTCATAATGATACTGACTTGAATTAAACATTTATTCCCAGCTGATTACTTCAGCCATTTATTATCGTGCTTTATTTAATTGCCGCATAACGACCTTCGCCATTTCTTTAGAACTGAACGGGTCCTGCCCAGTAATCAGATTATTATCTACAACTACTTTTGAAGTCATAGGTATCAATGCTTTTTCATAATCCGCTCCTCTCTCTTTCAACAACGCTTCAAGATCAAAAGGCACGTCTTCTTTTCTTCTGGCAAGACTTTCCTCAAACCAACTGAATCCCGTCAGCTTTTTGCCTTTAATCATATATTCGCCATTGGATAGTTTGACATTCAACAACCCACTGACCCCGTGGCAGATGGCCGACACTATCCTGCCACTTTCATCCTGTTTCCTTACGATAGTCTTTAAAGCTTCATTGTCAGGAAAGTCATACATCGCACCGTGTCCGCCGGCTAAATAGACACAATCAAACTGTTGTTCCAACAGGTTATCCAAACTGTTTGCATGATCCAACAGCTTTTTGAATTCTGGCTTTTCCCAATACTTTTCGGACATTTCATCTAAAAAAATTGGTTTTAAACTTTCGGGATCAATGGGAATATAACCTCCTTTCGGATTGGCTACCGTTATGTCATAGCCGCTTTCTTTTGCACTATGATAGATATGAGTAAACTCACTAAGCCATAATCCGGTCGCGAGTTTCCCATTGGCAAAAGTCCCTGTGCTAGTAACTATTATTAAAATCTTCATGATAATCAAATTATTGATTCATATTCTTTAAAAGAAAACATACACATGGATAGATTGTTTTTCAGAATATGGAATCTTTAACATAATCCGAAAATATGAAAACCTGCAAATCCTTTCAAATGCTATCTCTATCCACCAGCATTCGATAAGGAGAAATTACCGATCCCTTTCCTATTACCTCCGGGAGGAAGCAATTTGATGAATATTGTTTCCGTGATGCCCAAGTTGAAAGAAGAATTAAGAGCTATTTTCAACGACTACGGCTTGAAATATGTCTTCGATACCAATAGCCAGGAGATTAAAGTAATGAAAGAAAAGAAACCGGGAGAGATATTTTTAATCCCATTTCATTCCATAGCCGATACCCTGCAGCGCATGATTTTCTACAAAGCGGCTATTGAAAGTAACAGTGAGTCCGCATTAGTTTTTGAAGAACCGGAAGCCCACTCATACCCTCCTTTCATATCAAAGGTAACGCAGGATATTATCCAATCGGACAGAAATCAGTTTTTTATAACGACACACAGTCCTTATGTGGTTAACGACTTTCTGGAATTACCGAGTGACGAACTTGCCATTTACCTAGTTGACTTCAGGAATGGGGAAACTTTCGTGAAAAGAGCCAGTGACACAGAAATACAAGAAATGTACGAATATGGCATCGACCTATTTTTCAACACTGAAACATAGCGAAAGATACAGAACACATTGCAGGCACAAGCCCATACCCAAGTCTACCGCCTACGCTTATTCGACAGTACTTACAGGATAACGGAATGCGTTAAAAACTATTTTACGGAATGTCCAAATGTTCTGTCAATACGTTTACGAATGTTCGTAATGGCGCACCTTCATAATTATCCAACTCCCCAACCAAGATCAGAGCGGCGTTCTTCATCCATGGGTGGTATGGAATGGATAGTTCATAGGGGATTTCTCGGATCAGTTCCGGGGTGTTCTTGATTACCGTATAAGCGTCGCCATCGGCGGCTTTCTTGCCTTCGAAAACTAAGGTACGGTCGTACATTTTTTGCTTGTTTGCCCCGTTTAGTACTACCGGGGCCATGACTACGGAATCTCTGTCGCTACGCAACATCGGCATCAAGGACAGGGTTTGATATCGTCCCACGGAGAGTCCGCAGACACTGATCGTTAGGTCTAGACGCAAGGAGTTGCCCTCCCGCTCGATGCGGTTTTGCTTCACGGAGACTTGCCCCCGGTAAGATTGTATAGGCACCTGCGCTCCTGCCGGAAGAACAAGGCCGATCACAAGCAAGCATATATAAATGAATGTCTTCATAGATTTATCTCTTTATTTGATGATGTAAACGATACTGATACCCGCCTTTGTTAATCCCCAATACTCGTTGCGGAACTTGCCGATAGGCGCATCTCCTCTAGGAAAAGCGTACTTATCATATTCGAAATGCAAGTATCCGAAACCCGCCGTGAACTCCACGTTCCAACGGGGCGACACGTATAACTGATAACCATAAGAGATACCGCCGCCATAAGCGTTACCGTTATAACTATTCTTTTTCTCCATCCCATACAGGAGCTTCAAACCGGCGAAATCGTAATCCATATACTGGGCATGAACCCCGAAGAAATGTCCGTTGAAACGCTCGTGTATCCAGTAGCGCGCCTCTGGTTGTATCATCCAATGCTTAAAGGACTTATCGCTCGAGAATGTCCAACCGTTATAATACCCCGATGCCTCAACCGACCAATGCTTGTTGAACGCGACCTCCGCCCCTACGTTCGGCGTAGTGATCGCGTCATAAAGCACATTGGTCTTCACGGCCACGACCTGTCCTTGAATATCCATAAAGGTTGACAAAAGAAATACTAACAGTAAATATAGTTTATTCATATCTCCCGGTTCATTAGGTTTGTTTATTTAAGAGGCAAAACCGTACAAATATAAATATTATTTATCAGTTCATTTGTACGTTAACTTATATAATATCCATGATTTACGGATGAAAAACGTTATCTTTGTAAAATAAATCCAGAATATGACTCATGAAGGCTAAATATATCGTGATTTTTTTCCTGTCACTCCTTTCGTTTGTCGCTTGCGATAAAGAGGAGGTCGTTATCCCTACTACCGCCCCTCGTACGGTTCTTATCTATTTCGCGGGGGATAATAGCTTGAGTGGATACGTGAGCCAAAACCTGAGGGCGATAAAGGAAGGGATTGAGCGAGATGGATTGAACAACGGCAATTTGTTGATCTATACGGATAAGCAGAACGAGGCTCCCCAGCTTTTTCAATTAAAGCTGGAAGCGGATACCATCCGGCAGATCGTGCTCGAGACCTACGACTCGAACCAGAACTCGGCCTCTACCGAGACGCTGACGCAAATAATCGACAAGGTACAAAAGGAATATCCGGCGGATAGTTACGGGTTGGTGCTGTGGAGTCACGGAACAGGATGGCTGCCTTCTGATATCTATAGTTATTTGCGTTCCTTCGGGCAAGACGGGAAAAATAATTTCATGGAGATCAATGATCTGGCCTCCGCTTTATCGAAGTATCATTTTGATTTTATTTTGTTCGACGCTTGTTATATGTCGTGTGCCGAGGTAGCTTACGCTTTCCGGGGATGTGCGGATTATATTATCGGCTCGCCAACGGAGATATTGGCGAACGGCTTCCCTTATCAATCGATAATGGGGGATATGTTCAAGAAAGAAGCTGATGTGGTGGGGATAGCGACAAAGTTTTATACGTATTATCAAAGTGAGGCAGGAACGATCTCGGTCATGAAAAGCGATGAGTTGGATGAATTGGCTGCTACTTGCCGTACCCTATTCCATGATAAGACGGAAAGAGATCTTTTCGCCGTACCCGTTAGCGAATTGCAGATCATGGAGTATTTGACGCCGAATTATCATGCCTTATATGATTTTGATGATTACGTGAGCCGTCTGGCCACGGAAGAGCAATATAACGCATTCAAGCGGAGCATGGAAAAGGCGGTTATTTACAAGGCTACTACACCCAAGGCGGTTTACGCTTATCCGTATCCGTATGGAAGCTATCTGCCGGTCAATAAATATAGCGGCTTATCTATCTACATCCCCCAAGAAGCCTTGCCCAAACTAAATGAGTGGTACAAGGATCTTGAGTGGTATAAAGCGGTCTATTAATCACCTCTTATCCAACGCTTTCCGCGAGGAGTGTGAAGAAATAGTAAGATACTCCCTGCTATTGCAGCAACAATTGTAAAAAACACAGCCACTACTATCATACTAATCTATTTTAAGTATTAAACTTCCAATATATGCAAACCATACGGTAGCAACTAAGCCAACTCCAAAAATATACCAAATGATCAAAGGTATAGTATCAACATATGATAACCTTTCCCAATTACCTATATTAAAGAAAGCTCCACCTAATCCCAACACTAAAGCCGCAAATGTCAACTTTGACAGGTCAAAGAAATACTTCGCGATATTCTCCCTCCGTATCTTCACTAACTCTCGTGCCTCTTTATTCTTTTCTCTCCTTCTTTCAAAATCACTCATGACAAAAATAGTATTTATATTTCACATCCCATTCTATTTCACTAGGAAAACTTCTTTATAACGTTCAATTTTTCCTTGAGGATGAACGAGTTCCGCATAGAAAATATAGACTCCTGTTCTCACCTTGGAACCATTCACCGCAAGGCCGTTCCAAGCCAATTCACCTTCTATCCCTAATAAGTCATGATTTACCACCTCACTGATACGCCTTCCGGAGATATCAAATATCCAGGCCCTACAGGTATAGCCGGATTCATCAAGATGGTAGGAGATCGTATATTCCTTCGTTGCCTCAGAATAAACGGGAGACTCTATGCCCGTGACCTCGCCTTCATCTTGCTTTCCATATTGGGAATTCCGATAGCCGGGCGTACCGTATCCCGCCGTGGCCGAAGCCGAAGTCCAATTCATCTCATCCTGCGTATCGCTATCAGGATTAATCCGCTCCAAGGCAATCCCCTTCTCATTTTTCACGGATGGGGCATGCCATTTAGAGGAATAACGAATCTCATCGATCATAACCTCATCTTCCGTACGAAACAGGACTAGCGTAGCGGAGGTATTTGCCAAGACCGGAAGTTTTAATTCATGCAAAGCATCCGGCGAAGATATCAGATAAAAATCGCTCACTCCTTCTATACTTTTAGTCAGCAACGCATAATCTTGTGGTTCTACCAGAGAGACTATAGAAGATAAAGGATAATGCGTACTCAATGTACCATCGGATTTGCGGGTAGCAACAGACAGTCCAGCCAAAGACAATGTCCGGTCCGAACGATTATAAAGCTCGATATACTCACTCCCTTCCGGGTAAGGATTCGGCAACAACTCATTAAAAACGATCTCATTGGGTAAGACTATAATGTCCGTGGGGATACCCGGTTTATGGGGAGTGTCCGGACGATCCGGATCTTCTGGTTCATCGTCAGGAGAAGAGTTTGCGGAACCCGGCGTGCCTCCTCGCTCATCCGTTGATAAATAAAAACCGATTTCAGAACGTTCCCAAGCGATACCGGCTTTCGCTTTCTCATAGGCAATCCGGTCGATCTCCTTACCGGAAGGATCTAATAACGCAAGCTCCTTCCCCGTGTTCGCCAAAGACGCCGGGAATTTATCCAAGGGTATATCTTGTCCCGAATCGTCAATATGTATATCCCTACCGGACCGATAAAGCACGATATATCCATCCGCATCCAAAAGCAAAGCTGTTAATACCGTAGGCTTACTACCATATAAGAATGACCAACCATTTAACTCTATAGCCTTATCCGTCGTATTATAAAGTTCCACATACTCCGTTTCCGGAAAAGCCTTTTGTCCTTTCGGATCAGCCATCACCTCATTAATACGGATACTACCGGCGGGGAAAGAAGGAGTATCCGGCACTTCTGGTTCCTCCGGAGCGTCGGGCTCTTCTTCATATTCTAACCGAATCTCGGTAGAACTCTCCGGAATCTTATTTCCCTCAAGATCCATTAACCCCGAGCACAACAAATCATAACCCATACCAACCTTCAACTCCTTATCAAAGCTGATATTCACATGGATCCGCATATCATCCGCATAGGTCATACGAGAGGCATTACCGATACCCGATATAGAGAATATCGCCTCACGGATATCCACCGGAAGATTATATTGTAATTGGAAAACAGACTCGGTGATCGGTTGGATAGCAAGAAGCCGCGGAAGAACCAACGGCTCATCGGGCTCATTGGGTTCTTCTGGCTCTTCGGGAGTATCCGGCTTCTCTGGTTCGATCGATATATTATCGGATATAATGATGTAGTTACACGCAAAATCATTTACTCGAGTTTTAGAATAGCGGCATTCAAAACGTAGTTGTCCCCCTTTACATGAAGAAGAAACTTCAGACTCACAACTCCCTATCAAGACAAACCTACCCTTCTCTAGCACATATAAGTTCCATATCTTATGATTTTCTAAAGTAAGTTTCACTTTCAAATCCACGGCTCCCAACAAGACATCGAGCGCTTTCTCTATTAAGATCTTTGGATTCTTCTCCGTTGCGGTATGTTTCCGAAAAGTTATCGTTTTCTTATTACTGCCGATTTGGACATAATAATCGTTTTTTAATCCAAGCATCCTCTGATCATCTAAATAAACATGTAGCCGGATATGGTTTTGATCGCTTGGTTTGAAATCCATCCGAATCTCAAATTCCCATTCCATTGTAGCGGAATAAACGAGAGGAGTTTCTATGGAAACACTTTTCCGGGTAGGATCCGCACGTGAGACCAGCCATCCGGTCTCAATCACAAAGCAATCTAAATCACCCGTCCAAGGGTTATCCGATGTAATCTCCGGTCCATTAAACGGTTCTTTTAACTGGGGATAAGCGCAAAGCGGAAGTAAAAACGCAAGAATTAATAATAATTGTTTCATAGCTATATCGTTTTAGTTATAAATTTCTCTATCTTTGCACCCTAATAAGTTACAACTGTAAATAATAGGGCGCAAAAGGCAAAAATATGAAAGCCCTTTACAGACAGCAAAGTTATAACTATTTTACATTATTCAAATTAAATCAGTGCTCAAAATGAAAGTAGCAATTGTTGGTGTAAGTGGAGCCGTAGGACAGGAGTTCCTGCGTGTACTCGACCAGAGAAACCTCCCGATGGATGAGCTGGTACTTTTTGGCTCATCTCGTAGTGCCGGACGTGTTTATACCTTCCGTGGTAAACAGTATACCGTTAAGGAACTGAAGCATAACGACGACTTTAAGGGAATCGATGTTGCTTTTGTTTCAGCCGGAGGTGGTACTTCCAAGGAATTTGAGAAGACGATCACGAAACATGGTACGGTGATGATCGATAACTCCAGCGCGTTCCGTATGGACGAGGATGTTCCATTGGTCGTACCGGAAGTAAACCCGGAGGATGCCTTGAATCGTCCTCGTGGTGTGATCGCTAACCCGAATTGTACCACGATCCAGATGGTTGTAGCGTTGAAGGCGATCGAGAACTTATCTCATATCAAGCGTGTTCACGTATCTACTTATCAAGCTGCCAGTGGAGCGGGCGCTACCGCTATGGCTGAGTTGGTAAAACAATATGAGCAATTATTAAAGGGCGAGGAGCCTACAGTAGAGAAATTCGCTTATCAATTGGCATATAACGTAATCCCTCACGTAGACGTATTCACGGAAAACGGCTATACGAAAGAGGAGATGAAGATGTATAACGAGACCCGTAAGATCATGCACTCGGATATCGAGGTGAGCGCGACTTGTGTTCGCGTACCGGTTATGCGTGCGCATAGCGAATCTACTTGGGTAGAGACAGAGCGTCCGATCAGCGTGGAAGAGGCTCGCAAGGCTTTCGCCGAGGCTGAGGGTGTGGTATTGCAGGATGAACCGGCAAACAAGGATTATCCGATGCCGTTGTTCGTAGCGGATCACGATCCGGTTTACGTAGGCCGTATCCGTAAGGATATCAGCAACCCGAATGGGTTGACATTCTGGACCGTGAGCGACCAGATCAAGAAAGGCGCCGCTTTGAACGCCGTGCAGATCGCCGAGTACTTGCTAAAGGTGGGTAATATCAAATAACAGACAACTTTGTAAATTCTATATACGTGGAAGCGGGATCAAGAGAATACTCTTATCCCGCTTTTTTATTCCTTAGCGTAATTCCTCCATGCCTTCTCAAAACGTATAAATCAATACGCCCAATACCCGATGGTTGGTTATCGAATGTGTGTCATGAATCCGTCCGCCATCTTGCAAATCCACATGGCCATACCATGCGATGGAAGGGCTATATTCAACACCTAATTTCCAGTGCGGAAGATTATACGAAAGCTGCAGGTTGGTCGTAAATACCTGATCTACGTCCAGACCTACGCCATAGGTTTTGCCTACCAGTGCCTCATTCGCTCCCAAGTTCTTCAAATAGCCTAAGAACAAACCCGGTTTCCATTTCTTTCCGTACACGATATTCAACCAAGAAGTAGAGAAAAGATACGGTGAATATTCCTGTTCGCCGGTACGTGGGTCGATAGAGGTGACGCCGTAACCACCCAACATACAAGTTTGTGTCAAGTTAGAAGCCAGCAATGTTTTCGCCATCACCAACCAATTCGCGTCCTGATATTTCACGTGCGCCTCGCCGGATACGGAAGAAACCCGCTCGCTGACTTTATAAATCTTGCCATCCACCTCGTTCTGCGTTCTCGGCACCAACGACAAGATCTCCATACCGGCTCCTACCTGCCAACCGGGTTTCTTATAATCCACCCCGAGATAGACTTCCGGCACGCAACTATTCTTGATATATTCCTCGCTCTTTCCGTTCGGTCCGGCCGATAGATATTGCAACTGCCATAGAACCGACCCGGTCAATTGCCACCCATTGTCCGTATAACGATAACGAATTTGCGGGCTGCGGTTAAAGGGCTGGAACGGAGCGCCGGTAGAAAGATTCAACATCTGTGGAAAGACCTCGCCAAATAGCGGATGCCATGTCTGTCCGATCAAGACAGCGGACTTGCCCCAATCCAGATTCACATAGGCATGACGGATACGGAGCACCGCCCAATTGCTACCCGAACCCCGGAAATCGGCCTCTAGTTTCAAGGAAGTCTTGGCCGAACCAACCTTCGGTCCTTGTACATCGATTCCCAAACGGGAGTAAAGCAGGTAAAAACTACCGTTCGGACTAGCGTTCAAGTCCTTGCCATCCGCATCCAACGCCACGTCCTTCGGATATAGGTGGAACAAACCATCCACGATCTCGGCGTTCGCACGGGAATTATAGAACAAGTCTCCACGTACCTGTCCGTAAAATTTGTAAGAGAAGTTTTTCTTTTGCGCCTGTACGCATACCGCCATACATAGGCCGATCAAAAGAAGCAAGTTGCGTTTCATTTCCATTCCGGTCAATCTATCTTTAAAAATAATACATCATCAAACCTAATATACGATGATTCGTTATCGCATGTGTTTGCTCGATACGTCCGCTCTCTAAGTCGGTCGTGCCATAATAAGCTGTCGCCGGACAATACTCGAAACCGAACTTCCAATGCGGTAAATTATACGATACGTTTAAGCTGACGGTTATTAATTGATCGATATCCAATCCCATACCATACACCTTATCCGCTGAGACCAAGGACTTCCCGGTTCCCAAATTCTTCGTATATCCGACGAAAACTCCCGGTCTCCATTTCGTTCCGTAGGCGAAATTCACCCATGTCGTAGAATGGCGAAAAGGCGTATATCCCTGCTCGCCCGTACGGGAGTCCACCGAGCTCACCCCGTAACCGCCCAATAAAGCGGTATGATCCAAGGCTGAGGCCATCAAGGTTTTCGCCGCAAAGGTATAGTTTCTTCCGCTATACTTCAAATGTGCCTCGTAAGAGAATGCGGTCATTCGCTCGTTCACCTTAAAAGTTTGCTCCTTCCATTCTGTGGAAGTACGGGGTTTCAAGGAGATCATATGAGCGCCGAGCCCCATCAACCAACCATCCGCAGGGGTAAAATCCGCCCCCACGAACATCTCCGGAATGCAACTATTCTTGATATAATCCTCGCTCATGCCTTTCGGTCCGCTGGAAAGGTATTGTAATTGCCACAACACGGAAGCCGTCAATTGTACCCGGCTATTCGCCTTATACTGGTAACGGATCTGAGGGCTACGGTTGAAAGGCTGGAACGGCGCTCCGGTGGAAAGATTCAAGACATCCGGCATCACGGCGCCAAACAAGGGATGCCACGTGATCCCTACTAATACCGCCGATTTTCCCCAATCCAAGTTTACGTATGCCTGCCGGATACGTAACATCGTATTACTACTGGAAAAACCGCCAAAGTCCGTCTCTATCTTAGCGGAGGAACGAGCCTTGCCGATATCGGGACCCGTCACGTCCAAGCCCAAGCGGGAAGTGAACGTATAGAAACTGCCATTCGGCGTGGCGTTCAAATCCTTGCCATCCGCATCAAAACTCTTATCCAAAGGATAGAGATAAAAGTTCCCATCGATCGGAGCCATATTAGCCCGGGAATTGTAGAAAAGATCTCCACGGACGAAGCCGTAGAATTTGTAAGTGAAGTTTTTTCTTTGCGCTGTCGTAGAAAATAAGGCTAGCATCCCCACGAGCAACAGGGTAATCCGTCTCATTATAATTCAGTTTGTTATTTTTCTTACCTTATAAGCCGCGAATGTATATATTTTTATGGATTCAATTTGAAGAAACGAAATATTATTTGTTCCTTTGCTTCCAAGTTGTAAGCCTTAAAGGTCAAATTAGATTAATATTGTAAACACCAGATAAAGAAAATGAGTACTAAAAAGTTTTTGCTAGAAGAAAAAGATATACCTACGGCATGGTATAATATCGTAGCGGATATGAAGAACAAACCGCTGCCGATCTTAAATCCACAAACTAAACAGCCCTTAAAGGAGGAAGATTTATATCCTCTATTCTCGAAAGGCGTCTCTCATCAAGAAATGAACACGACAGACACATGGATCGAGATCCCCGATGAAGTACGCGAGCTTTATAAGGTATGGCGACCGACTCCGTTGGTTCGTGCCACTGGATTGGAAAAAGCGCTGGATACGCCCGCCCATATCTATTTCAAGAACGAGAGTGTAAGCCCGATCGGTTCACATAAGTTGAATTCGGCCTTGGCTCAGGCTTATTATTGTAAACAAGAGGGTACGACAAATATCACGACCGAGACAGGCGCTGGACAATGGGGTGCCGCTCTTTCTTACGCGGCAAAAGCTTTCGGCTTGGAACTTGCCGTTTATATGGTAAAGGTTAGTTACCACCAGAAGCCCTACCGTCGTTCGATCATGCAGACTTTCGGAGCACAAGTTGTTGCCTCCCCAAGTATGAGTACGAAAGCCGGACGCAAGATCTTGACAGACCATCCTAATTATCAAGGTAGCCTAGGTACCGCTATCTCCGAGGCGGTAGAGTTGGCCATGCAGACACCGAACTGTAAATATACATTAGGTAGCGTATTAAACCACGTTATGCTGCATCAGACCGTTATCGGACTGGAAGCTGAGAAACAAATGGAAATGGCTGGCGAGTACCCTGATGTCGTTATCGGTTGTTTCGGGGGTGGTTCCAACTTCTCCGGTATCACATTCCCATTCCTGCGCCATAAACTAACGGAAGGTAAGGATATCCGGGTTATAGCAGCGGAACCGGCATCTTGCCCGAAACTTACAAGAGGGCAATTCCAATATGACTTCGGAGATGAGGCTGGCTATACCCCGCTAATCCCGATGTTTACGTTGGGACATAATTTCTCTCCAGCGAATATCCATGCGGGAGGTTTGCGTTATCATGGCGCCGGCTCCATCGTCAGCCAGTTGATGAAAGACGAATTGATGAGCGCCGTGGATATCAAGCAATTGGATACCTTCAAGGCCGCTACTTTATTCGCGCAAGCGGAAGGAATCATACCGGCCCCGGAATCATCCCACGCTATCGCCGCGGCTATCCATGAGGCAGAGCAAGCCAAGATCGAAGGTAAACCTCGTACGATCTTGTTCAACTTATCGGGCCACGGCTTGATCGATATGGCCGCTTACGACCAATATCTATCCGGTGATCTAACAAACTATGAGGTAACGGATGAGGAAGTAGCTAACAATTTGAAAGATTTGGAGAAAATCATCTGATAAAAACAAGAAAAGGGGCGATACCAAATCGCCCCTTTCCCTTATTTGTCTATGAAAGTCTTAATTTAAAGTATGTATTATGAGAAAATTTCTTCGTAATTAGTACTCGGGATAATCATGTTCTGGACATTTAAGCTAAAGTTTTTCTTCTTCTTATCCCACATACCGTAATTTGTCTTTATCTCTCCACTTCGATCATCATATTGATAAGTGATCTGATAGAATGGAACCCATTCGTCGTTTGTCCGATCCCAACGAAACGCTTTCTTCTCGGAAACCTTGCCGTTCTCGTTGTACTGGAACTCATATCTTACCTGTTTGTTCAACAGTCCGTTTTCCTGTAAGAATACCACTTTAGAGATAATCTTACCATTCTCCTCTTTTGTATCATATAGATAATCTTTAGGAGACGCTGCGCTTATCGCTAAACTACACATGAAAGTAAAAACTAGCGCAAGAATACTTTTACCCCAAACTGATGTCTTCATACTATTTTAATTTATAAGGTTACTATCATTTTGTACCGCGAAGTAAGGAAGTTTCCCGACAATCACCAAAAGCAAAGTGACAAATCGTTAGCAATATCACAATATTTAACACATTTAAGACCTTCATTCCCTTCGATTCCCCCATGTTTACTGACATATTGTAAACCAAATCGTAAGTTCCCCCGATTTTTAAATATCTATTATTTACCACCAGCCGGATGTAACTTTCAAAAGAAAACTTTAGACACCGCTTTTTTAATAAATTAAAAATCTATTGATTAATAAATATATTCTTACCTTTGCAAAGGCAGAATGCAAATTGATTTCTTGACATGCGACAAATAATGAAACTATTTATCACATCCTTTCTTTTTATCCTATTCTCAGGATGTACAAAGGATGTATATGATCCTTCCGATAAAATTCCGGGAGAAGGTACTAATCCATTCTCAAAGGTAACAATTTCCTCTAATTTCGATTGGTCGATGATACAAATATCCCACCTTACCGTACAATCTTTCGACCCCTATGATGGCACCTATAATTATCTGGTAGAAGTATTTGATAAAAGTCCGGAAGATCAAGATGCGAATCTTCTCGCTACCGGGGTTTGCTCAAAGAAAACGCTTTTCGATAAGAAAATTATCTATCCAAAGGGAGAGTCGGATCAAGTTTACATACAATTGACGACCCCTACCGGATATCAAGTTACCGCTCCTGTCACCTTAACACCGGGTAATGATAATGTCTGTGCTTTCGATTCGTTAGCCGTATCGCAGGAAACAACCGCTACTCCGGTTAGCCGTACCCCGACCCGAAGCGTGTCTTCCACCTATACATTTATAATAGAAGACTCTTTCCCTAATTATGGAGATTATGATTTTAATGATGCCGTGATAAAAGTCCAGATGGAAACTTCCATGAAAGACGATTATGTACAATTCGCCAATATAAAACTGACTTTCCGTGCATTAGGTGGAACTAAGCGGGCCGGAGCTTTCATCCATCTCCCCGGCATAAAGTCCAAAGACATCCAAAAAGCCGAGTTAAATGGCTGGACCACGACTCCAGAATCGGAAACCGAGACTCCGGTTTATGCCCTATCGGATGATATACATGGATTATTCTCTTTTCATGAAATGATTAATACAGATAATGACCTTCCATATAGGGGAAAGCAAGAACGTTTGATCACCTTTTCGTTCGCAGCCGGTGCCTTAAAAGATTTGACCATTGATGACATCGATCTTTTCACGACCGTATTAAAGCGGGAAGGAGAGGTCTTACGCACGGAAATCCACCAACGTAATTATAGCTATACCCCCAAAGGGGTCAGATACCGTTATTACTCAAATGATAATTGCATATGGGCCTTAATGATACCGGATGATTTCAAATACCCTGTGGAACATGCTTTTATTGGTGATGCCTATCCGGATCTATTGAAATGGGTAAGTGGAGATAGCAAACATGTACAATGGTATAAAAGTAAGAATACGGTTGATAAGTGGATTTATACCCGAGAACAATAACAACCTAAAATCCTCCGTAAAATGAAAACGACCGCCATCTTATTTCTTGCCTATCTGGCTTTATGCGTTCAGTGCTCAGTGCCGGAAAACAAGAGCACGAAAAAAGAGATTAGTACTCAACCGATAAAGGTGGGTGTATTCGATGGGCATGGAGGAGCACAGACCTGTATTTGGGAAACTGTCGCCGCTATCCGGCTGGACCCGGAAATGGAGGTATGTACCATTACTACAGCAGATATAGCTAATAATGTGCTCGATTCGATCGACGCTATTATTATCCCGGGAGGAAGTGGCAAAAGTCAGTACTTAAACCTAGGGACCTTAAATCAACAACGTATCAAGGACTTCATCGCTAAAGGTAAAGGGGCTGTCGGGATCTGTGCCGGAGCCTATCTATTCTCGAATACTCCCGATTACACCTGTATACAGCTAAATGGACAGCAAGCGATCGACATCGAGCATGACAACCGAGGGCATGGATTAGCGAAATTCACCTTATGCGAGGAGGGTAAGAAGATATTCCCCGAATTAGCCGACCGCGATACGAGTTTCGTCATTTACTATGAGGGACCGGTATTTATAAACAATCCGGCTGATACGATCCAAAGCAACACGCTTGCCATCATGGAAAGCGATGTGCATGAGGAAGGAAACGCCCCGGCTAATATGACAAACGGTAAGCCATTCTTCGTAGCCAATAACTACGGGAAAGGGCGTGTTTTTAGTTCCATCGCCCACCCCGAAGGTACTCCCGGCATGATGTGGATGATCCCCCGGATGGTACGTTGGACCTTGAATAAGCCTTTTATCCCTTATCAATCCTCCGCCGTACGTCCAGACCTGTTCAATCATGAATCATTAATGGCTACCGATGATTTAAAGCAGGAAGAAAAAGCCTTTCAAATCCTTTTAAGCGGAGAAAGCGAGCAAAAGGTTGCCGCCTTGGATTGGCTGGAAGCACATCATTCATGGGATGCCAAACGATGGGTACAAGGATTGCTTTATGACGCTTCACCCGCCGTCCGTATCCGGGCAGCCCGGTATATAGCGGATACCCATTACTTACCTTTCTTACCCAACTTACAGGCGGCCTACCGGACAGAAACCGATAAGGCGACCCAAGAAGAATTAAAGACGCAGCTGGAGAAACTAACAGCCCTACTTCCTTAGGCTAGGGAGATTTAAACTCTCCCTAGATATTCATCTACCGTATAGTTTAAGAAACGATTGAATGGTAATAACAATTTAAAGTCATCCACCGCCTTATCCATCCAATCCGTAGCGTAAAAGAAATTATCCGGCTTATAAGACACCACGCTGAAATCCTTATGCTTCATGATATAACCATAAGGGGAATCCATTGGATAGCCGGCAGGCATGCGTTTCAGCATCTCCCCCTCTAACACCGGGAATGTTTTCTTAAATGTAGGTTCCTCGATAATAGCCGTAAATTCCTCGATATGATCGTATATATCCTGACGAAGTTTCTTTAATAGCGCAGGTGGCGGGCACCATACACCACCGGAAAGCAAGCAACCTCCCGGCTCCAGATGGATATAATAACCACCCCGTTCGCTGGCACGACCACCTTGGGAGATGTAAGCGGCGAAATGACATTTATAAGGAGTCTTATCTGGAGAGAAACGGATATCCCTGTATATCCGGAACAAACAATCTTTCGCCTCCAACCCGGCTACCTCGGGATCGAATAAGGAGATACGACCGATTAAATCCTGCACCTCATCAATAAAAACCTTACGTAGCGCATCGTAACGACTTTTATTGTCTTGGAACCATTCCCGATTGTTATGGCTCCTCAACTCTGTCAAGAACTCTATGATCTGTTCATTCATAACTTTCTATTTTTAATCCTTACAAATGTAAGAAATATTAGAAACTGTAACCCAGATTCAGATAAAATTGCAGGTTATTATTCCGGTTCGACAATCCGAAGTTCGTATTCATCGGACCGAACATACTATTATAGGCATAACCGATGCTGCCTCCCCATACACTTTCTCCCTTGAGCAGGTCGAAGAAATTATCCTCATGGATCGCATAGTTGGCTATCAATGAGATATAGTGCCGCTGCCCGATACGCTGACGTAAGTTCAAACGGACGATCGCCACGGAATTATCGAATATCTCCATCCGATTGATCCCCGCGAACGGTAACTGCTGGGGAAGGTACCTTTCCGGCATATCGCCTCCCACCACATTCAAAAAGGGATAAGCCGGATCTTTCCCGATCAACACGCGACCATCGATAGACGGCAACAGACTCAAATGGGAAGTCAGCGGCAATACTGAAAGGAAACTGAGTTTCAAAGCGGAGAAGAAGGTATGTCCCTTATAAGTCACGAAGTTATCCGTATAAATGGAATAATCCGCTTGCAGAGAAACGCCTTTACTCGGGAAGTAACGGCGGTCCAAGGTTTCCAGATGGGCCTGAGCGAAGTAACTGATAAAGCCTTCCGGTTTTACTTGATACTTTTGGTTTTCCGCCGTATAAAGGAATGAGTTATAATCAAAATACTCATAACGGGCTCCTAGCTTCAACTTGAAATTCAGCCAGTTCATGTCCGAATATCCAAGTTCCACGAAATGGTGGCGATACGTCGTATTTACGATTTTATCCCCCCGGTTATAGACGTCGAGATCATGGTACGTGAACATGTAAGACAGATTGATGTTACGCAAGGAATTACGCTCTATCGCATAGTCCACTCGCCCATACATACGTTTCCCGATCCTTCCCGTTACGGAGAACTTCGAATGGTAACAAGCCCGATTGTCAAAAGTAGCATTCAGCAACAGGGCGACGATATCCTCACTATTAAAATTCAAGCCCACATTAATCGCACTATTTGATTTTTCCTGTACCGTAAGCACCAAATCCTCCTGCCTCTCACCGACCAATTTATAGCTCACATTCGAGTAAAGATTTGTACCGATCACGATAGACATGGCTTCCTGCAATTTCTTCACGGTAAGCAAGCTATTCTCTTTCAAGCCGCTGATTTGCGTCAACCATTTCTCATCACGAGGATCTATACCTTCAAACAAGACACGCCGGATATGAAACGTATCGGTAGGGGCTACCGGATAGGAATGTACTAATCTCTTTCGGTGCATATCCGAACTATCGGATAAAACAATCTTCTTCTTTAAGGCAAGAATCTCATCCCATTGCTTGCGGGCGACTTGCTCACCCCGGTCAATCAAGGTATCCAGGGCCGTCTCCCCAAAACTAGCGGAATTATAAGGGTCTGTATTCGGGCGGAACAACAGATCGGTTTGTTCCTTATTCGGTCCGTATTTCTCATAACCATGCAAGGCGATGATCTGCCCTACGATATCCCAAGGGGTATTTATCCGCTCCAACTGTTTCAAGTCGCTAGTACCCAGATCTACGCCAATAATGATATCCGCCCCCATATCCCGTGCGACATCCGCCGGATAGTTATTCTTGATCCCACCATCTACCAACACCATGCTATCCAAACGTACCGGTGCAAACACGGCAGGAATCGCCATACTGGCACGCATAGCCAACGGAAGACTTCCATGATGGAAAACATATTCTTGCCCGTCCACCACATTCAACGCCACACAAGCGAAAGGTATATTCAATTGATTGAAGTCCACGGAATCATGATAACCGATCGTTAAATCAGAGAAAAGGTTCTGGAGATTTTGACCTTTTATCATCCCTTGGATCGTTATCTCTTTTTTACTCCGGCCAAAAGGAAGGGAAAAGACATATCGCTCGGAATTCTCTTTCTCCGGAAAAGTAAGGTTACTACGTTTCACACGGTCACTTAGCAACATGCTCCAATCCTGCCAACGTACCATGCTATCGATCTCAGCGGCAGTATAGCCAACGGAATACAAGCCACCAACGATAGCTCCCATACTGGTTCCGGCAATATAATCAATCGGGATACCGGCCTCCTCCAATACCTTCAACACCCCGATATGAGCGACACCTTTCGCCCCACCGCCTCCCAGCACCAAGCCAACCTTTTTCCGCTCAGCCATCACAGAAGGCACCAACATCAACCCAACCAACCACAATAAAAGGAACTTCCTCATCTAGATATTCTTTCCGGCAAATGTAGCTGGTTTACTCGAAAACGCAAACGGATTCATCTAGAATAAAACGTATGTTTACCTATATATAAAGTTTATCGCTATCTCATCTATTCTATAAACCATGCCGTGAACTGTATAAACCAAGGCGTGGTCTGCACATTCCACGGCGTGGTTTATACAGTTCACGGCGCTGATTTAAGAATAAATACTTATTCGCTATGGAATGTATAGGTTATCGGAGAACTATTTCAACAGGAGAGGAACATTTTATTTCCGGAACATAAGTGGGCAATAGATAGTATTTGATACAGTCTCCCTAGAATTAATAGGCATTTCTCTCTAAAATCGATTTACGTATTATGAATCAGGTATGTACGTGTTTATCAAAAAATAATATAGCCATCAACTTACTTTTTTCCAGCAAGGTAGCAGCCGGAGCAATATATTACTTTTTCTTTTTCAGCAGCATGACCACAGGATTCGACTCTTCATCCAAGTTTGCGGCGATCTCCTTCAACTTTCCTTTTAGCTGGCCTTTCTCGTAAGCCTCAACTAAGTCCGGGGCATCTAGAGTTTGGCAGATAGCTATTTCGGGGTTTCTTGGCTCTGATGTTAGAGAGACTTCTTCCTTATTAATGAAATCATCATTGTATAGAATATAGCTGAATAAGGCATTTTCTTGTTTATCATACACCAGATCTTCACCAAGGAAACCTTTAAACGTCGTAAAGTCAACCTCTTTTCTCATGGTTCTCATGAAACAGTAGCGATCGGTGATGACGGTTGGAAAAAGAAATACTTTAGTATCCATGGAGGATATGGAAGGGCTTCTTACGATAAAAGGACTCAGATTACCATCCGGCAAGTAATGGAATATGGTATCAGACGATGTATTGACAAGTATCCATTTATCCCGATCCGGAAACGTAAGATAAAATTCCGGCGTAATGATAAACTCCCCTTCTGTTACAACCGGAGTCTCAGTCCCCTTAGAGGGAATTTGGATCTCATGGGTGATACGGCCATCTTGTTTGGAAATAATCAAATGGCACTCCCGCTTGCCTTTTTCCGATGGATAACTCTTATAGCAAATCAAATGATCACGATCATAATTAAATATATAATTATAATAACTGGTATCCGTGAACTTAAAACTCCTTTTATAGTTTCCTAATAAGTCATAGACACCTATTTTTCTCGCTGGATTATCCTTGACGAATATCTCATCGTTACCCTCATCCAAGACAAGCCCTGTAAGCTGCGTGTATTCCTCACCGCTTTGCCCTAAACGGTTTATCTTCCTTAGTCCCTTTCCGTTTCTATCGAAAACAAGAATATCCCCATCACTGCCCCGATTCGTCACCAGCATGATATCCTTTCCGATCGCTTTCACGGCACCTTTAGTTATAAAATCATCCGTGGTTTCCAACGCGATGTATTCCACGTCCACAAGATCTTGAAGTATCAGTTCCTTTTCCGGATAATCGGCCATGACATCAACCCTTATAAGGTTATCGACAGAGGAAGCGGACCGATTGCCACATCCCATACATCCGACTAAAGCGAGTAGCATAGCCACTGCGTTCGTAGTTAATTTTCTCATTTTTTATGATGTTTAAAGTCTTTCGTTCGATGTCATTTCTTGCTCTTTAGCGCTTTCTCTTTGTTCATCATCCGTATCATCTCTTTTACCTCATCGGATGTCTCCGGCAGTTGTTGGATCAGAGATTGGAGTTCATTTATAGAAAGCTGGCTTTTCCGGTTATCTGGAGCCAGCATGGTTTGCTCCGTGATACCCCGTTTGGACATATCCGAATTTAATGACTCCAAGAAAGGCCGGGTAAAAGTCAAGTTACTCAGATCCGACTCGTTTTTCAACAGTTCCTTCGCGTAAGTCACTTGAGCGAATACACCTCTCTGTAGCTCCTCCGCATTCTTGAATCCGGAGATATCCGGATGGCTATATAGGTTCGCAATCTCACGAAGCAATTCTACACGAGTACCCTTCACCTCCCACGCCCGATAAAGCAGACGAGCCGCCTCCTCTATCTTACCCGAGCTTCTGGCGCTCATGGCACGAATCTCCATGACCATCTCCGATTCCTCCGGCAATTGATTGATCAGGTTACGCAAATCCACGATAGATATCTTGCTCTTTTTCCCATCCGGGTCTATCATAGTCTCCTCCGCCACATTACGGAAAAACATATCCTCATAGAAGGATTGCAGAAGCGCCCGGCTAAACACCATCGTCCTCTCGTCCGCTTTTTTCTTTAAGCTCTCATTCATATAAAGTACCAAGATAAAAAGACCTCGCTGACGATCCTCTTCACTCTGGAATTTAGACACGTCAATCTCACTATACATATGCGAGATCGCCGCTAGGAAATCCAGTCGTTCCGGATTCTTCTTCCATGCCTCATAGTAGAGACGGGACGCTTCCTTGTATCTCCCGTCTTTTTGGTAAGTCTCCGCACGGAAGGCCAATAATTGATTTACCAAGAAACGATTGGGTTCCAATCCCTTTTCCGCCCGGTCAAATAAGTCGTAAGCCCGCTTCCGGTCATACGTCTTACCCAAGGCGGAACCCAATAAGAGGCATACCTCGACAGAGGTCGTATCCTGCTCATATGCCATATCCAAGATATCTACCGAGGGCATATACAGACCGGCATAATACTTCGAGGCTCCCCCATATTTCAAGGTAAGGTAGGTGGAATCACCATCAGCCAACAAACTGGAATAGACAGAATCCGCCTGAACAAATTGTTTCACGATATATAGCCCCAATCCTTTACTACGCAATAATTGACGATTCCCGGGATTATAAAACAAGGCGGTATCGCAAATCGCTATTCCTTCCGATATATAATCCGGGCTACTAGCCCCCATCCGATACAATGAATTCACTAACGCAACCGCCAACCCCGCATTCTCACGATTCAAGTTATACGCCTGAAAATAAGCGGTCGTAGCAGAAGGATATTGTTCCATTCGAGTATAGCAATCGCCAATCGCACGGTATAAGACAGTATTATCCTCATTCTGAGCTTGCAATTTCTCATAGGCATCAACTGCTTTCTCATACTCCCCCAATTGGAAATACAGACGTGCCAACTGATAATTAGCGTAGAAGTTCGAGCTATCGGCGGATAATACCTGATGAAAATATCGCTCGGCATCCTCCGCACGGCCTAAGTTCGTCGCCGTCCGAGCCAAGATGTTTAAGATATCCAAGTTCGTCGTATCCATAGAAAAGCAAAGACGGTAATAGTCATAAGCCTTCTGATACCGAAGCATACCCTCATAAGCCTGCCCGATAGCGTTCATAATCTCATAATTCGAAGAATCAGCTAGTGTAAGGCTATCAGCATGAGCGATCACAGCCGCATATTGCTTACGGTTCACCAAGTCTTGCCAATTAAACTCTTGAGCATTTCCGGGAAAAATAAGGCAACAAAGTAACAGAACTGTAACTAAATTACATTTCGCATTCATATCTGTATATTTTTAAGATTACTGATTAAGCGACCAACATAGCCTCTATTCTTATTTCACTGTAACCGGAAAGTAATAGGCACCGTATATAAGACGCGGACCGCCTTTCCGTCCTGACGACCGGGAGTCCACCGGGGCATCATTCCGATGACTCGCAAAGCTTCCGCATCCAAGGAGGGATCTATTCCCCGTATGATTTTAGGTTCCACGATATTTCCTTTCTTATCTACCACAAACGAACAGATCACACGACCTTGCACTCCCGCTTCCTGCGCATCCGTCGGATACTTTATGCTTTGAGCGATAAACTTTAATAATTCACGATCCCCTCCGGGATATTGCGGCATCACGTCCACTACCGTCAAAGTCTCTTCCTTCATTTCTTCTACCGGACTTTTCAAACGGAACGTAATCGGGACCGTATATTTCACGGCGACCGCCTTTCCACGTTGCATTCCCGGATTCCAGCGAGGCATAGTGTTTATTACCCTTACGGCCTCCTCATTCAATAAAGGAGTCACTCCCCGAAGCACCTCCGGATTATTGACAGAACCATCACGCCCGACGATAAACGAGCAGATTACACGCCCTTGCTCCCCGTTATCCTGGCTCTCTTTCGGATACTTTATATTCGTGGCTATGTATTTCAACAACTCCGCATCCCCACCCGGAAAACTAGGCATCTTCTCTACCACGGTAAATACTTGCTCGTTCATCTCACGGGATTTGGAAGATAAGGACAAATGGGTATTATTTGTCATATCAGCAGCCAAGACCTCTTGGGACTCCCTTCCTTGATAGCTGCATCGCAAAATCGCATTCGCAGGGACCTCCAAAGAGAAAGCCCCTTTCCTATCCGTGATAGTCCCCTCTTTACCGCCCTTCACCACAACTGATGCCCCGATCAAAGGCTGCCCAGTCTCATCAACCAGAATGCCCGTAGCCGTCACCACAGCGTTCGAGACCGTAGCCTCATTCGCCAGACGGACAGTCAAACGGGCTACCGCCTCGATATTACTTAACAGCATCAAGATCCCTACCAATGGAATAAATATCAGATATTTCGTACGTACGATACCCGGGCTCCGCTTCTTGTTCATCATCATAATCCGGTTCTTCAGATGCAGCACATTGAAACTATTATACAAAGTAGTAACGGACTGATGATGAGCCAATCCCAATAAATGGTATTGATAGCTCTTACTATCGTAACCAGACTGGATCACCGTGTTATCCGCCAGATACTCCAGATTATGCCTAACCTCACGCTTCAATAACCATACAAAAGGATTAAACCAGCAAGCCATACACATCATCTCGCTCAAGATCACGTCAATCGAGTGCCATTGGGATACGTGCGTACATTCATGTGTCAATATCTCATCCGTTTCCTTATCCGAATGACTCTCCGGATGCAAGAAGACCATACGGAAAAAGGAGAATGGCCCGGCGGCCTTCCGCAACGCATAAACCGGAGTTTCATGAATAACAACACGCTCACTGGTATGAGCCAACCATAAGATACTGCTTAATTGCACGAGAAAACGTCCGCATAAGAACGCTACGATCCCCCAATAAATAAACCCCAAAGATCCCAACAACCATCCATACCAATCCACGGACGCCGCGGCATCCGCTTTCGCCGTCGCCTCAGGCAACATAGCGGAATACATATAAATCACGTCCGCTATAGGCTCTTGTTGCCTTACCCAATCTTGGATGTTCAGCAAAGGATAAAACAGAGCCAAGCCAAAGAACGCCAGCAAGATCGCACGACGTAGCTTGAAGAACGTGTCCTTATAGAAGAACAACCGGTAGAAGGCGTAAAAGAGTACAAAGGCTACATTTACCTTCAATAAGTAGGCAAATTCCGGTGTCATGGTATGTGGGATTTAGGTTATTCTTTTCCTTTCTCAATCAAATCGATGATATCCTTTAAATCATCCGTAGAGATTTTCTGATCTTTCGCAAAGAAAGAAACCATTTCTTTATACGAGTTAGCGAAATAATTCGTTACCACGCCCCCAAGGAACGTACGTTTATATTCCGTTTCCTCTATCAAAGGACGGTATTCATACGTATTTCCATAACGTTTCGCCTTCACGTACTTCTTTCGCTCCAGATTCTTGATCACGGAAGCGAGCGTCGTATAAGGAGGTTTCGGGTCCTCGTATTTGGCCAGCACATCTTTCACAAAACAAGGACCGATCCGCCAAATCCAGCGCATCGCCTCTTCTTCCTGCATCGTTAGCTTCTCCATAAATCTTATCCTTTTATTTAATGTATATCCACAAAGCTACGAAATAGTCGTAAACGGCATGCGGAAGGCACGTTAATTAACATTAAATAAGAATCACAAGACCTGCAATCGTGAATTATTGCAACTTAAACGTGATCGGCACCGTATATTTCACGGCTACCGGCTCGCCTCTTTGCGTGCCCGGTGTCCAACGAGGCATCATTTGCAAAACTCGAACCGCCTCTTGGTCTAATGCCGGGGAGATTCCTCTAAGGACCTTGTAATTCGTAAGCGTTCCATCCTTCGTTACCACAAACGAACAAATCACACGCCCTTGCTCTCCTTTGTCTTGGCTCTCTTGTGGATACTTTACATTCTTGGCTATAAATTTCAAAAGCTCCGCATCACCGCCGGGAAACTTCGGCATCACCTCTACTACCCTAAATACCTGCTCTCCATTTTCCAGCGTATCTTCGTCCTCCGCTTCCACCTGTACTTGCTCTTGTTTTTCTGCCTTTGTTACATCTGTCGGAACACTTTCTTCTTTTTGTTCCGAAGACTGTCCGCATCCTACGCACATCGCCAAAGCGAACAGGATGATCATTGTGTTCATAATCGCCTTTTTCATTTTCAATCCGTTTTAATGTTATTTATACCGTTATTACACATACTTACCAACCTCTAAGCATATCCGGATATTACGTTGGTTTCGCAAATATACGAAATGCTCGTAATATAAATATAAACAATACATTAATTAACACTAATAGCCATCAAAGGCATAGAAAAGATAAAAGAACACGATTATTTACCGAACAGTTAAAATACACAATATGCCCACTTTGCACGTAAATATTAGTATATGGCTGATATCTAAGCAGTTATACATACACGCCTATTACCGATCCAATTACTATCTATAATAAATCAGATTACTATCAATAGTAAATCAGATTTTCTATAGATAGTAACCATGAATACTATAGCTTCTATCGCTAGATTATTACAAGAAGTACAACCGAGCGATACATATCGAAGTCAGATAAGCGAATAAAACACAAAAACCGGATTGCCCTCCTCTCCTTTTAAGTCCAACTCCTGCGGAATCGTGATCGAGCGAAGCGATTTATATAAGTTTAGCTCATACGGGGTCACTACTTGTACCAGCTCATCTTTTATGACCCTCCCCCAGACCGGGAAATTCCGATAACTTCTCGTACCCTGCATGCCATGTTGAAGGTTCGCATCCGCCAGTTCATAGATAGAACCCGGCATCACACATTTTTCCACAAGTGTCTTTCCCGTCTTTTTATCTACAGAGGCTATATAATAGCCTTGGTTATACAATAAACGGAAATAATAATGTCCCGGAAACTCAATCATATCTTGCACAAAGATATCCTTGGGGTCCTTTTTTTCAATTCGCAAATTACTCATGTCCGTAACATCCAACGAACGAATCACTTCCGCATCCGAGTTTTTCAGATCAAGGACACAAGCCGCACTTATTCGATCCGCCGAGATACAGAAGACCGTATCATTACTACCGGTCTTAAACAACACAGAGTTTTGCGCATCAGAATAAGCGGGGGCGATACTTGTCGTGAACCCGCTCTTCTCATGGGGTAATAAAAAGGAATAAAAATCATTCTTGATCGCTATCGTATCCCCTTTCCTCGAAAATAGGCCTAATCCGAATCCTCCTCCGTTGAAAGGCTGAAAAGGGAATGATATGGCGGCGAAACGATCCTTTCCGATATGACGCATATAGATTACCGAATACTCATGGGTGGATTGTCCGATAAATTCACCTTCCAACGTATATTCCCAAACTCGATTATTACTAAATAAAAAAAGGCGATCATTACGTTCGTCCACTTGGATACATGGCAGAATACCTCTAAATTCACCCGGCCCCTGCCCTTCTTTTACCAACGTCCGGATAAAACGCCCTTGCCGATCGAACAGGACGATACGGGGCTCTTTTACGGGAAGCACATAGATATATCGATCTGTCACGGCATAATCATAAACTCCGTCTATCAACGAGGCATCATCCGTGGTCACCTCTAAAGGGACAAAAGTAACCCCCTTGATCTCATCGCCTAATCCCAATAGCCCCGGTTTATCCATCCCCCCTCTTATATCTGCGGTTAAAAGAGAGGACGCTTCCGTTGGCGAAGAACCGCATGACGCGAAACAAGAAACGACAAAAACACTATTTAAATAAAACAAGATAGAGGCTAACTTTACACTTTTCATAACCATGCTTTTTTGCCTCCAAAAATATCCCGCATATCTCACAAATCACATGATAAATGAGAACAAAAATGAGAACAAACCTGCCAAAACAGCTATAAATACATAATAATCAAAAACTTGAGATAAACTCCACAAATGTCTCCGTAGAACCTTCTTTCTTAAAAATCTTCCGGAATAGACGAGGACGAAGTACCGAACTATTATATTTCAATACCCGTGTGATCTGGTTGGCGGGAACGCCGATCTTCGTAAGCATACAGACCTTCAACTCCGTATCGGAAATAGCAGGATATAGTTTTTTCAGCCGTAAGGTAAAGTCATCATAAGCCTTATTCAACAAAACCTCCAAAAGCTCCCAATCCTCAGAGATAATCTTGCCGGCATCCCGATCGTGAAACTTCTCATAGACCTCCGATTTCCGCAAGATCGCGACAGATAATAAATGCTTACTCTCCTTATTATGAATCGACTCGTTACAAATCTCCAGCCGTTGTTTTTCCAATTGTAAGGAAACCAACATCAACTCTTGATCCTTTTCTTCCTTTATTTTCGTAATTCTCTTTTCCAAAAGGGCGATTTGCCGTTCATTCCCTTCTTTTTCTTCTCGCATACGTTGTTGCTGGCTAGCAATCGAGCGTCGCAAGGCTTCTTCCCTTCGAAGAGCGTTTTCCTGCGTATTTCTCCATCGCCGATAAAGGAGGAAGCAAATAAATAGGATTATGCCGATAATAAATGCGTACAGATAACGCTCCTGTCCCCTTTGCGATAGCATCAATTCTTTCCTATATAAGTCCTCACGAACCGGCCTTACATCATACCGGGAAGTGATCTGATAAATCGATTCTCTCGCTGACAGCGATCCGATAGAATCCCGTAACGCCTCGTATTTCTTGACTTCCTCCAGTATCCGGCCTTGTCCGGCCGTATCATTCAAGAGCTGATATTGGGCACTCGCTTTTCTCAAAAAAGACATAGCCTTGCCATATAATTCCTGCTCGGCGTACAGCCTCCCTATCTGGTTATATAACCGTCCCCAAAATTCGTAATCCCAATTCCCTCCCTCATATTCCAACGCACGTAAATAGCATTCCAAAGCTAGGGACGGTTGATCCATATCCTCATAGACCTTCCCCCGGTAAAACCAAGCTTTGGGTGGCCAGTAACAGCCTCGTGTCGTCCTATAATAATCCGTAGCGATAGAGATTATGGAATCCGATGTATGCCTCAATCCCGCCTCATCCCGTGATTCGGTCCATAACAGACAATAACGGGCTTTCTCTCGAAGCGATAATCCATTGATATCCCTCACTTTCTCTAATAACACCAAAGCACTGTCCGGATGATGCGGAATCAATTTCTCTACCTGCCAGAACAGGTTGCCATGCTTGTCACTCCTATATGAAAAAAGCACAAGAACCAAGATCACGATCGTAAATAATAAGATCGTAAACTTGATCCCTATGGAAAAATGCCGTGGCCCATTCAAATCCTTACGCATATAGGCAAATGTATATAAATTATTCATAAGGAAAGCCTTTTCCTTCCGCATTATTCCATGTGTCGGGACACATGCCCTGACCTCTCCCATTAATGCAGAAATATTTCTTTAATCGTTTGCGCAATATATGGATTTAGCATACCTTTGCGTGATAATTACATAGTTTAAGTAGAAATTTCTAAATACAATTAAATAACTTAAATTATTATCTTATGTGGTTACTTAATTCTTCTATCGGGAAGAAGCTGATAATGAGTATATCAGGCCTCTTTCTTGTTCTGTTCTTATTGTTCCACCTGTCGATGAACGTGACGGCCGTTTTCTCCGGAGAGGCTTATAACATGGTTTGTTCGCTGTTGGGCTCTAATTGGTACGCTGTGGCAGCTACTCTCGTATTGGCCGCAGGCGTTGTGATCCACTTCGTGTACGCTATCATTCTTACCTTGCAAAACCGTAAGGCACGTGGTAACGACCGTTACGCTATCAACGCTCGTCCGAAAGGCGTGGAATGGGCATCTCAGAACATGTTCGTTTTGGGTTTGATCGTTATCCTGTTCATGCTGTTGCACTTCAGCCAGTTCTGGTATAAGATGATGTTCGCCGAATTGATCGGTCATCACGAAGTTGCATTGGGGTCAGCTATGGTATCTCCACAAGACGGAGCCGCTTTTATCAACTATTACTTCCAAGGTAATGCCGTGATCACTGTTCTTTATTTGATCTGGTACGTGGCTTTGTGGTTCCACTTGACTCACGGGTTCTGGAGCGCTATCCAAACAATTGGTTGGAATAATACGATCTGGATGAACCGTTGGGAATGTATCTCTAAGATCGTAGCTACGGTTATTTGCGGACTTTTCGCGATCATTACTATCATCTTCTTCCTAAACGGAGTAGGTGCTTAATTGCAAGCTACAGGTTTTATAATTAAGAACTTTTGAAATTAAATCATTATGTCTGAAATAAATTCTAAAATACCTCAAGGCCCGTTGGCTGAGAAGTGGACTAATTATAAAAATCACCAGAAATTGGTGAACCCCGCTAACAAGCGTCGTTTGGATGTTATCGTAGTCGGTACAGGTTTGGCCGGAGCTTCCGCTGCCGCATCTTTGGCAGAGATGGGATTCAACGTATTGAACTTCTGTATCCAAGATTCTCCCCGCCGTGCGCACTCTATCGCCGCTCAAGGTGGTATCAACGCCGCTAAGAACTACCAGAATGATGGTGACTCTGTTTACCGTTTGTTCTACGATACGATCAAAGGTGGTGACTACCGTGCTCGTGAGGCTAACGTTTATCGTTTGGCTGAGGTTTCTAACTCAATCATCGACCAGTGCGTGGCTCAAGGCGTTCCTTTCGCTCGCGAATATGGTGGTTTGTTGGATAACCGTTCATTCGGTGGCGCTCAGGTATCACGTACGTTCTACGCCCGTGGCCAGACGGGTCAGCAGCTTTTGTTAGGCGCTTATTCAGCGTTGAGCCGTCAGATCGGTTTGGGTAAGGTTAAGATGTACACTCGTCATGAGATGTTGGATGTAGTTAAGGTAGACGGTCGTGCTCGTGGTATCATCGCCCGCAACTTGATTACAGGTAAGATCGAGCGTTACGCCGCTCACGCTGTAGTTGTAGCTACGGGTGGTTACGTTAATACGTTCTTCTTGTCAACCAACGCTATGGCATCTAACGGTTCCGCCGCATGGCAATGCTACAAGAAAGGCGCTTACTTCGCTAATCCTTGTATGGTTCAGATCCACCCGACTTGCGTACCGGTGAAAGGAGACTTCCAATCTAAATTGACTTTGATGTCCGAATCCTTGCGTAACGACGGCCGTATCTGGGTTCCGAAGAAACTGGAAGACGCTAAAGCTCTACAGGCCGGAACGAAGAAAGGTAAAGATATTCCCGAGGCAGACCGTGATTATTATTTGGAGCGTCGTTATCCGGCATTCGGAAACTTGGTTCCTCGCGACGTGGCTTCTCGTGCCGCTAAAGAGCGTTGCGACGCAGGTTTCGGCGTGAACAGCACGGGCTTGGCCGTATTCTTGGATTTCTCCGACGCGATCAATCGCTTGGGTAAAGAGGTCGTTAAGCAGAAATACGGTAACTTGTTCGATATGTACGAAGAGATCACGAACGATAATCCATACGAGACTCCGATGATGATCTACCCGGCATTGCACTACTCAATGGGTGGATTGTGGGTTGACTATGAGTTGATGACCTCCATTCCGGGTCTGTTCGCTATCGGTGAGGCAAACTTCTCCGATCACGGAGCGAACCGTTTAGGTGCTTCCGCTTTGATGCAGGGATTGGCCGATGGTTATTTCGTATTACCATACACGATCCAGAACTATTTGTCCGACCAAATCCAAGTTCCTCGCTTCAGCACGGATCTGCCGGAGTTCGTCGAGGCAGAAAAGGCCATCAAGGATCGTATCCAAAAATTGATGAACGTCAAGGGTAAAGAAACCGTAGACACTATCCACCGCAAACTAGGTCATATCATGTGGGAACATATCGGTATGGCACGCGACGCAAAAGGTTTGCAAGAAGCTATCCAGATGCTGAAAGACTTGAAGAAAGAGTTCTGGAGCAACGTATTCATCCCAGGCAACGCAGACAACTTGAATACCGAGTTAGAGAAAGCATTACGTGTAGCCGACTTTATCGAGATCGGTACATTGATGGCACACGATGCTTTGGACCGCGCTGAGTCTTGTGGTGGTCACTTCCGTACGGAGCACCAGACAGAAGAAGGTGAGGCCTTGCGTCATGACGATAAGTTCATGTACGTATCTTGCTGGGAGTACCAAGGCGAGGACAAAGATCCTGTCATGTTGAAAGAGGATTTGAACTATGAGTTCGTTGTTCCTCAAACACGTAACTACAAGAAGTAATAATCATCAATCTCAGAAAAAATTAGAATCATGGATAAAGATATAAGTGTAACACTTAAGGTTTGGCGTCAGAGAGGTCCGAAGGAGAAAGGACAGTTCGAGACATACAAAATTGAGAAGATCAATCAGAGTGTCTCTTTCTTGGAAATGTTGGATATCTTGAACGAGCAGTTGGTCAACGAGGGTAAGGAACCGATCGTATTCGATCACGACTGCCGCGAGGGTATCTGTGGCATGTGTTCATTGTATGTAAACGGACACCCGCACGGACCGGCAACTGGAGCTACGACTTGCCAGTTATATATGCGTCGTTTCCACGATGGAGAGACGATCACGATCGAACCGTGGCGTTCCGCAGGTTTCCCTGTTATCCGCGACTTGATGGTAGACCGCTACGCTTACGACAAAATCATCCAAGCGGGTGGTTTCACATCTGTCAACACAGGTGGTGTACCCGACGCTAATGCGATACCTATCCCAAAGAAGGACGCAGACTTAGCCATGGACGCTGCCGCTTGTATCGGTTGTGGCGCTTGTGCCGCCGCTTGTAAGAACGGTTCAGCTATGTTGTTCGTATCCGCTAAAGTTAGCCAGTTGGCTTTATTACCTCAAGGTAAGGTAGAGGCTGCCCGCCGTGCGAAAGCAATGGTCGCTAAAATGGATGAACTTGGCTTCGGTAACTGTACGAACACACGCGCTTGCGAGATGGAGTGTCCGAAGAACATCTCCGTTAGTAACATCGCTCGTTTGAACCGTGAGTTCATTTGCGCTAAGCTACAAGACTAATATTTGATTAGTATATCATGGAAAAGGCGTCTTTCTCTAAAAGAAAGGCGCCTTTTTATTTTTGTTATATGTTGAAAAACATAATTTAGCACTACAGATCTTGACAGGAATTGAAAAGTCCGTATATTTGCATCGTGGTTTTTTCATAATAGTATTAGATTTAAGGTTAACAAAGTTTGGTTAGGGCTTGTCGTGAGACAGGCTTTAATTGTTTATAGACCTACCTTTTAAACATGGACCACAAAATACTGCAAATAGAGATTGTTTAGCGTCATTTTATCGTCGATCTTTGCCTTTAAAGATCATATAGTATATGCTAATAAGTATTTTATTTGGCTTCTTATGTTATTTTCTCCGGGTGTTGATCAAACACAAGGAAAAAATCATGCGCCAGATAAGACAAATGGTAAAACAAAAATAAAATGGACAAAAAACGAACCACCAGTTCTTTCAGGGCAATGAGCACGGAAAGAAAACTCGAGTCGATCTTCCTTTTCGTAACAGGCCGATGCAACGCCAAATGCGCGATGTGCTTCTATGCCCAAGAAATGGATAAGAAGCAACCCGACCTCACTTTCGATGAAATCAAGAAAATATCAGAAACCGTTGGGCAATTCAACCGATTATGGATATCCGGGGGTGAGCCTACCCTGCGTGAGGATCTACCGGAAATATTGGAGTTATTCTACAAAAACAACCATATCAAAGATGTGAACATCCCTACGAACGGCTTAAAACCAGACCGGATCGTCGAATGGGTAAAACGGTTCCGCCAGAACTGCCCGGATTGTAATATTAACGTAAGCCTTTCCTTGGATGGTTTCGGTACGACCCACGATACACAGAGAGGCGTACAGGGAAACTTCTATAAGGCACTGGAAACCCTGCGTAAGATACAGGAGAATTTCGGAGACGACGGCAAGGTCCTGAAAAATATAGCAACCGTTATCACGAAATACAATATAGACCAGGTAGAAGACTTCATGACTTGGGTATACGGACGTTTCCGTACCTCCACACATACGATTGAGGCCGCCAGAGGCATGACCCGTGACGATGGCGTGAAAATCCTAACCGAGTCAACGCTACGCAAAATACAAGATGACATATCCCCTATCTATTCAGCTTATGCGGATCGGATGGTAGCGGATACCACCGGCTTAAGGAGACCGATCACACGCTTCTTCTATCTCGGCCTTATACGTACCTTATATAATGTGCGTGCCAGCAACATAGATCACCCGACCCCTTGGGGGATGGATTGTACGGCCGGAGAGACTACCTTGGTAATCGACTACGACGGACGTTTTCGTGCCTGCGAGTTACGGGAACCGCTCGGAAATATAAAAGAGTATGGTTGCGATATAAGTAAAGTGATGAATAGCGAAGCGATGAAACTGGAAATAGCCGCTATCGGACATGGGTATAAAGCCAACTGTTGGTGTACGCACGGCTGCTGGATCACCTCATCCGTCATTTTCAATCCACGTAAGATGATTCGCTCCGTATATAAAGGATACCGGGAAACGAAACGATTGAATCATCCCTTAGCCATCAATGAGCAGAAACTACAAACGATGGAAGCCAAATACCATCTGGACATCGAGCGTTTGCGTCAACTGAATATCCGGTAAACAAGACCCTCATAGCCCATAAATAAACGTAGCATGAAAATACTATTAGTAACCAGAGGCTCACAAGGCGACGTCCTTCCTTATTTGGCCATAGCGGCCGAATTGGAAAGACGCGGTCATGAGGTGACCATCAATCTCCCTCAAATATTCGAGGAGACCGTTAAACCCTACGGATTTAAATACGTATTGCAACAGTTTGACGATATCGGCGGCATGATCGATAGCGCAGCGCAAAACTCACATAAATTCCGGCCATTCCTTAAATGGATGCGGAACGTGATCGATAAACAGTTCGATCAATTGATTCCCCTACTAAAAGAGCATGATATTTTAGTATCGACCAACTCGGAATTTGCTGTCGCAAGTATCGCCGAGTATTGCAAGAAACCCTTGATACGTACCGCCTACGCCCCGTTCTTGCCGGGTAAGAAGATTCCCCCGGCCGTATTGCCATTTCCCAAACCCAACCCGATCATCACTCCCGCTATCCTATGGAAGTTGATGAACCGGATGACCAATTTCATGGTCAAAGACACGATCAATAAGAACCGGGCTAAATACGGACTCGCTCCGATCCGCAATTTTGGCTATCACGCGGGAGAGCGTTCATATAATTACTTGCTTTTCAGCCAGCACCTAGGAAACGTAGATCCGGACTGGACGTTCGAATGGTCGATCGGAGGCTATTGCTTCAATGACACTTTTCAATATGATGAGAAGGCTTACGAGGAAATGATATCATTCGTCGACAGCGCTCAAAGCCCTATTATCTTTTTTACCCTCGGGAGTTGTAGTTCCAAGGATGGTAACCGTTTCAGCAAAGCCTTGGTCGATATTTGCAAGAAACATGATTATCGGCTCATCATCGGTTCCGGTTGGGCAAAGACAGGAATCACCTTACAAGCGGATAAACATTTATTCTTAATGAAGCAGCCGGTTCCGCATAATTTGATATTTCCGCACTGCGACGGCGTTATCCATCATGGAGGTTGCGGCACGACCCATAGCGTAGGAAGGGCGGGAAAGCCCCAATTAATCACTCCGTTGATTATCGATCAACCCTATTGGTCCTATCGAATCCACCAATTAGGGTTAGGGCCGGAAGGGGTTAAGATAGCGAAAGCGAGCGAGCAGGAGATCGAACGCAAGGTTTGTGATCTGGTCACCAATCCGCTTTATAAGAAAAATGCCGCTCATATAGGCGAGATGATCCAAAAAGAGGGAGGTATAAAGAATATATGCGACTCTATCGAAAGATTTCAATGAGGCATAAGTTCCTATTAGATTTTATTACATGTTACAAAACACAATTTAGCACTTAAACTATTGACAAATAGCGGTAACTCCGTATATTTGCATAGTGGTTTTTTCATAATAGTATTAGATTTAAGGTTAACAAAGTTTGGTTAGGGCTTGTCGTGAGACAGGCTTTAATTGTTTTATAAGGTCTGCTTCCCGCAAAGCCCTTCGATTACATCAGAATAATCCGATGCGTCAATAAAGTTGATATCTTGTCTTTTAAGATCTTCCCATTAATCGGTTTCGCCGTATAGGCATCAAATCCACTATTAATGATCCGTTGCTCATCTTGGGCGAAAGCATAAGCCGTCACCGCAATAATAGGCACGCTAGCAGAAACCTTACGAATCTCTGCGGTAGCCTCGTATCCATCCATGACCGGCATCTTTATATCCATCAAGATCAACTGCGGTTTGTGCTGATGAAATAGCTCCACAGCCTCCTTTCCATTCCATGCATGAATCAATTTATATTCAGGCTTCAATATAGACTCAAACAGGCGATAATTACTGGAATTGTCCTCAGCGATCAAGATCGTAACCTCACTTCGGGCGATCTTCTCCAAAGTAACAGGCTTCTGCTCTTCACTAGGAAATAATTCTTTCTTCGGCTGAAAAGGCAATGTAAACCAGAACTTAGAGCCTTTCCCTTCCATAGAATCAACCCCGATCGTTCCTTTCATCTGGGTAACAATCATCTCACAGATGCTTAAACCCAGTCCTGTTCCTTGAGCGAAAGTATTCAGTTTTACAAAACGTCCGAAAATATCTTTCCGCTTATTCTCCGGGATTCCGCAGCCCGTATCCTCTACATAGAACCACAACGTATTATCATCCTTCAACTTATAGCCAAATAAAATCGATCCTGCCAGCGTAAATTTCATGGCATTGTTCAACAGATTGATCATCAGTTGAGACAGACGATTTCGATCCGTATAAATCACGCAAGGCTCCAGATAATCCTTAAATGAGATCTGTACATCCGGATTCTTATTCTTCAAATGAGCCGATTGCTCCAAATCCCTCAATACAGCGTTAATATCCACATAGTCATAAGTAAACTCCAAGGTACCCGCCTCGATCTTTGACAAATCCAAGATATCGTTTATCAACTGCAACAATAGGGAATTATTATTCTCGATAATATCAGCGAATTCCTTCTTATCCTCAAGGTCATCGGTCGAGGCAAGGATATTAGAGAAACCTACTATCGCATTTAACGGTGTACGTATCTCATGGCTCATATTTGCTAAAAACGCTGATTTCAATTTATTCGACTCCTCCGCCTTATCCCTAGCCATTCGAAGGTCATGTTCCAATTGCTTACGCTCGGTAATAGATATCGTAGACCCGATCAACGCTTTCGGTTTACCGGAAGCATCATATTCAGCCATTACCTGTATCTCCTCCCACTCATGGCGATCTTCTCCCGGAATCAACCGCTCCAGACAATATTCTTTTCGTACTTTCTTTATTTTCCCATTACACAAATCATCGAAAGCCTTTTCCACGCAAGCCCTGAAAGACGGGTGTATCTTGCTGAAATATTCCTTCAACGAAACCTCATGGGTATGCACCTCTGCTGTCTCTATATTATCTCCCGGATGTACTTTCGACTCATAGATAATCTTCCCTTCAGCCAGATTATATCGCCACGGTAAAAGATCTGCCGCCTCTAACGCCATAGCCAGCTTATGATTCATGGCTTTCAAATGCGTCTGGAAATTATGGATATCCGTAATATCAATAAAAAACGCATCAACTACATTCTCTTCCGAGGTAGGCATGATGATAATCGTATAGTAAAGCCCTGTCGGCTCAAAATAATACTCACAAGTAAAGGATTTCCCACTCTCCAGAACTGTAGGCACAGCCGATAGAAGCAAAGGATAACTTCCCCCAATTAAATTAGCGATCTCTTTTCCATGCTTATTTACCACGAAATCTTTAGGAGCGATTTTTTCCTCGAAAGCATGGTTTACATCCAAAACCTGCACATCGATTTGCGTACCTTCCCGAATCAGCCGCTGCCGTATATAAGGCAATGGCATATTATTAAATAAATCACGGTAACGGGATAATAGCCTCAACTCCACTTCCTTCATCTTTTGCTTAGAACGATACACGTAATGCCACGCTAAAAACACGACTACCAGAAAGAAAATCAGAAAGCCTAACAGCGGCATCCAATATTTTTCTAAAAAAGAGGGAGGCGCATTCAAATAGATCGCATCATGTGGGAAATTATCTTCATTAGACATCGCGCTCATCAGCGAAACATAATTCAAGTATTTATGAGGATCATCCACCGTTGAAACCGGGATCTTGCCCATATCTTCACCGTTATAAACTTGCTGTAGCAAGGGAATTAGAGCAGTCTCAATCGTTTTAGCGCTATTATAATATCCACCAATCGTATATCCTTCTTCCACGCCCATATCATATAAAGAAAAAACAGGATGCCTAGAAATGCCGTTTATACCTTGATACAAAGTACTATATAATAACGAGTGATTCAAGAAAGGTTTCTCGGTAATCCACGAGTAATACATCACGGCCGTCGCTCGATGTGGGTCTTTCTCCGACAGAACCGCCATTAAACTATCCATGGAGCAAGAACCCTCCGTATAAAAATCCACTTTCCCCTCAGGGAAAGAAGTTTCCATATGTTTCTCCATCTCATCCCGGAGCCATGTGGAGACATAACGTCTGTCGGATATGAAAATCAGACGTTTCAAACCCGGGATTAATTCCTTCACCAAGTCGATCGAACCTTTAACATAATAAGGGATAACCAATCCCGTAGCGTTATACCCCTTAACCGCCTCTTGTAAAGGAATCACCCTATCAGAGGAATGCCGCTGATTAAAATAACATTCATTTTCTGCCATTTCCCCCGTCTCCGAACAGACCAGAGTGGGAATATCCCCCCATTTCTCCCGGATCTTATCCCGCATAAAAGCCCATCCATTTACGCCTAAGTAGATAATTCCATCCGGCTTCTTCTTGTTAGCTTCAAAGAAGACCTCTTGTTTCTCTTTTAATTTCTCTGGCGTATCAACCAACATCACGCTTATATGATCTATCCGGAGAGTGTACTCCTCCGGGGTAGCGAACTTCGAGATCATGTTTAATAAATTACCAGACCAACGTTCGCCATCCACATATGAATTTATCACCAATACATACGATTCCTCCTTGACCGGATATGAAGAACTCCCATAAGCCAGAGTCGGCATACCGGCTATCAAGCATAAAATCAATCCAAAATAAAGTATTATTGCCTTTAAATTTATAATATTTCGTATCATTCCCTACATTCCTCTATTGCAGTTGTAAAGACAAAGATATTCCTTAATTATCAACTAATCTTATCAAACTCGTTTTTTTATCAAGTTTTGGTGTCAAATTCACGTTTCTTACAAACTAAAGGCTTTTTTAATCGGGACTATTCGGTTATTTACCGATACTCGTATAGAAATCAGCGGTATTTACTTGTGTATAGAATGACGAACCCGTACATTTGATAAAAAACAAAAAAATGGAACTTATGGATATGAAAGATTATGACATCGATTTTAAAGAGAAGAGGACAAACGGGTATCTGATCGCTACCTTATTTATCATTGTCGGTATATTATTTTTACTGCGGAATCTAGGAATGATAGATCCATCTTTATTTGACTTGCTTGTATCTTGGCCGATGCTGCTTGTCGTGTCGGGCATCTTTATGATTTTCCACCGTAATCCGGTAGGAGGTATGCTCCTCGTGGGCGTGGGAGTCTATTTCCTTTTCCCGCAGTTAAATTGGATCACGAACGATTTCTTACGTATATATTGGCCGTTAGGATTAATCCTGTTAGGATTGGTCATCATGCTGAAGCGGAAAGATTCTATCCGCACGAAAAAGCATAAACGTCCTTTTAACCATCCCCCTTTCGGGCACAGAAAGCCTAACGATGAGATCAACTACGAGACAGATAACGGTTTCGTATCGGTTGACACCACTTTCAACTCGGTAAGGTACATCGTACTGGACCCCGTATTCAAGGGGGCGGACATAGACGTATCTTTCGGCAACGTGATCCTCGATCTTAAAAAAACAACATTAGAGGCTGATGAAACCATCATAAACATAGATAGCTCCTTCAGCGGCGTAGTAATATACGTTCCTAAAGGATGGCTGGTTCGTCTAAAGGTTGATTCCTTCTTGGCTGGATGCCAAGACATGAGGGACCTGACAGAAACAACCGACATGACGCACACGTTATATATATGTGGAGACTTGTCGTTCAGCGGCCTTGAACTAAGAGACTAAACTCATCATGCAAGAACATCCTATTACAACATCCATATTACATAAAGGGCTGGGAAGCCTATTATTACTTTTAGCCATAGCGATCCAATGCGCATTATTAACTCTTTATGGCGATCTTCCGTTGAGCATCACTTTGGTCGATAGCTTACTTTCCATCGCATTGTTCGCCGTAGCGGGATATTATCTTTGGTATGTACAATGTACGTTACATATCATGCAAGCACGAGTGGCTTTCGCCGTACTCGTACAAATCGCTTGCATAGCCGGATGCTCGATCTTGCTACAAATATTCGGATTGGAAGATTGGGAGGAATTCTCGATCACGATTCCTTTTCGATTCCTGTTCGGCCTAATGGCATGGATCATTCTATCCCAATGGTATGCCAGTCGGGAAAGAAAGAGTGAGGCGGAACCTATCGTGAGACAAATGGAGGAAAAGACGGCACCTCCCCCGACTACCGTTCCGGAGGAGATTCTAGATCGTATATCCGTAAAAGACGGGGCACGTATTCATATCATCCCGATAAAAGAGATATTCTATTTGCAAGCATGTGGCGACTATGTGACCTTATTCACCACTTCCGGTCAGCACGTAAAGGAGCAAACCATGAAGTATTTCGAGCGAAGCCTTCCTTCTCCGGAGTTCGTTCGTATACACCGCTCTTATATCGTTAATACGGAACAGATATTGCGAGTAGAACTATTCGGAAAAGAAACCTATCAAGTACGATTAAAGGATGGAACATATCTTCGTGCCAGTAGCGCTGGCTATAAGCTACTCAAAGAACGTCTTTCCCTTTAGCAGTCCTATAAAAGGGACCTAATCATCGTTAAAATTAGAAGATTTTGATTGTAATATATAGAGTTTTGTGTTGTGTAACACTTTTTTGCAAGCATCGATATGTTACTTAACATATATTAGTTGCAAAAGACTTGACAAATGGTCTTGACGAACGTATCTTTGCATCGTGGTTTTTTCATAATAGTATTAGATTTAAGGTTAACAAAGTTTGGTTAGGGCTTGTCGTGAGACAGGCTTTAATTGTTTATAGAGGTTTGCTTCCCTAGATTTACATATAACTATAAAAAAACGGCCACCCCTAAAAAGAGGCGGCCGTAATTATTCTTAATGAAAGAACCTACTCTTTGACAATCCTTGTAACTTCCAAATCAAAGATCAAAGTCGTATAAGGCTTTATTATGACACTTCCCGAAGCACTCCTTCCAGCCGAACCGTATCCCATCTGTTGAGGAATCCAAATCTCCCAACGATCTCCTGGGTGCATATTCTGTAACGCTGTAGCAAAACCATCTACCATATCAGAAACAGTAAGCTCGGCAGGCTCTCCAGCCTCGAAAGAACGATCATCAAAAACTTCACCATTTATAAAAGAGCCTTTATAATAACATTCCACCTTGCTCGTATAATAAATCGGCTCCTTACTCTCCCCAGTCTTCAAGACCTTGTAAAGGATAAATCCGGCATTACTTTGAGAACTCAATTGCTCGAAACCCGGAACCAGCATCTGGGCTTGAAAAGCCTCCTCATTCTGGACCTTCCAAACCTCATCCACCTCTAGTGCCTCATCATCATCCCCACAAGAGGTGATCATGAGCACGCAAAACAACATCAACGCGATATGCCAGTACTTCTTCATTCGTTTACTCTATTACCTTTTTCAATAAATTCTTCATGCTCACCTTCTCCGTGATAATATCGTGAAGCTTATCGATGCTTACGCGCTCTTGCTCCATCGTGTCACGGAAACGGATCGTTACGCAATTATCCTTCAAGGTGTCATGGTCTACCGTAATACAATACGGGGTACCGATCGCATCTTGACGGCGATAACGCTTACCAATAGAATCCTTCTCGTCGTATTGGCAACGGAAGTCGAAACGCAACATATTTATAATCTCCTCAGCTTTCTCGGGCAGGCCATCTTTCTTCACCAATGGCAATACGGCCAACTTGATCGGAGCCAAGGCTGCGGGCAACTTCAATACCACACGGCTCTCGCCATTCGCCAACGTCTCCTCGCAGTAAGAACCCGCCATGATGCTCAAGAACACACGGTCTACACCGATCGAGGTCTCGATTACATACGGAGTGTAACTCTGGTTCAACTCCGGATCGAAATATTGGATCTTTTTACCGGAAAACTTCTCATGCTGACTCAAGTCGAAGTTCGTACGACTATGTATACCCTCCACTTCCTTAAATCCGAACGGCATCTCGAACTCGATATCCGTAGCCGCGTTAGCGTAGTGAGCCAACTTCTCATGATCGTGATAACGATACTTCTGATCTCCCAAGCCAAGAGCTTGATGCCATTTCAAGCGAGTAGACTTCCATTTCTTGAACCACTCGATCTCCTCACCCGGACGAACAAAGAATTGCATCTCCATTTGCTCGAACTCACGCATACGGAAGATAAACTGACGAGCCACGATCTCATTACGGAACGCCTTACCGATCTGGGCGATACCGAACGGGATCTTCATACGGCCAGTCTTCTGCACATTCAAGAAGTTCACGAAAATACCTTGGGCCGTCTCCGGACGAAGATAAATCTTAGTCGCTCCATCAGCGGTAGAACCCATATCCGTAGAGAACATCAAGTTAAACTGGCGAACCTCCGTCCAGTTACGAGTTCCGGAAATCGGGCAAACGATCTCGCAATCCAAGATCAATTGGCGAAGATCCTCGAAGTTAGACTCGTTCATCGCCTTGCTATAACGCTCATGGATCTCATTCCATTTTGCTTGATGCTCCAATACACGAGGATTCGTCTCACGGAATTTAGCCTCATCGAAAGACTCCCCGAATTTCTTAGCGGCTTTCGCCACTTCCTTATTCATTTTCTCCTCGATCTTGCCCAAATGGTCCTCGATCAAAACGTCCGCACGGTAACGTTTCTTCGAGTCCTTGTTATCGATCAACGGATCATTAAAAGCGTCAACATGGCCGGAAGCTTTCCAGATAGTAGGGTGCATAAAAATAGCGGAATCAATACCCACTACATTCTCATGCAGCAAAGTCATGCTATCCCACCAATATTTCTTTATATTGTTCTTTAACTCAACACCATACTGGCCATAATCGTATACCGCTCCCAAACCGTCATAAATCTCTGAGGAGGGAAATACGAAACCATACTCCTTACAGTGTGAAACTAATTTCTTAAATACATCTTCTTGTGCCATAATCTAATAATTTGCCAATTTTGTTAATATGCCAATGTGCCAATGATAAGTCCATCGGAGACCCGCCTGAGTGGCACATTAGCACATGGTCTCCTTTATGAGGTTACAAAGTAAATGATTTTTTCCGTAACTATAGAAAGTTTTGTATATTTACGACGTAAATCATTAGTGTTTGCGCAAACAGTATAATTTAAACAAGATAATACCATGAAATCAGAAGAAATCTCACGCCGCTCGTTCCTTAAGCGAGCGCTAGCCTTATCGGCAGTATCGGCCATCCCGTCGTTCTGGACACCCGCCCACGGACGTGTTCTACCTACTTCCCCGCTAATCAGCGCTAATGACCGGGTAAACATCGCGTTCATCGGCATCGGACAACGAGGGGGCGAGATCGCCAAGGAATTGTATAACACAGGTCTGTGTAACGTGGTAGCTCTCTGCGACGTGGACATGGGAGCCCCTCACACGCAAGAGATTATCAACATGTTCCCGAAAGCGGCCCGTTTTCAAGACTTCCGCACGATGTTCGACCGGATGGCGGACAAGATCGATGCCGTAAGCGTAGGCGTGCCGGATCATTCCCACTTCCCGATCACGATCGAGGCGATGGCGCACGGCAAACATGTATATGTAGAGAAACCGATGGCCCGCACGTTCCAAGAAATAGAGATCATGATGCGTGGAGCGAAGAAATACGGCGTTGTCACCCAAATGGGTAACCAAGGACATTCCGAGGCGAACTATTTCCAATTCAAGGCATGGAAAGAGGCCGGTATTATCAAGGATGTTACCGCCATTACCGCCCATATGAATAATCCGCGTCGCTGGCACGGATGGAACCCGAATATTAGGCATATGCCTATGGGAGAACCGGTTCCCGAGACGATGGATTGGGACACATGGATCGGCGTAGCTCAATATCATGATTACAACCATGACTACCATTTGGGACAATGGCGTTGTTGGTACGACTTCGGAATGGGTGTCTTAGGAGACTGGGGAGCGCATATTTTGGATACGGCACATGAATTCCTAGATTTAGGATTGCCTACAGAAATAAATCCGCTTTATTTGAAAGACCATAACCCGTTCTTCTTCCCGATGTCATCCACCCTTCTGTTTAAATTCCCGGAAAGAGGGAATATGCCGGCCGTGGATATCACTTGGTACGATGGACTGGACAATATCCCCTCCGTCCCGGAAGGTTACGGTGTTTCCGAACTTGACCCGAATATCCCGACCGTAGCCGGCGGCAAGATACAACCGGCGAAGTTGAACCCGGGCAAGGAAATCTACTCGAAAGAATTAACCTTCAAGGGTGGTTCTCATGGAAGTACCTTATCTATCATCCCGGATGAGAAAGCGAAAGAGATGGAATCCCGCTTACCGGAAGTGCCGAAAAGCCCTTCAAACCATTTCGCGAACTTCCTGCTAAGTTGTATGGGTAAGGATAAAACCCGCTCACCGTTCTCTATCGCCGGCCCATTAAGTCAAGTATTCTGTCTCGGTGTATTAAGCCAGCGCTTGAACCGCAAGCTCGTCTTCGATCGTGACACGAAACAGATCACGAACGATCCGGAAGCGAATAAGATGCTATGTGGAGTACCGCCTCGCAAAGGATGGGAACAATATTATACCATTTAATTGAAACATGGAGAATTGAAAGTTATTCGCTCATCGCTTTAACTTTCAATTCTCTCATATAGTTTATAAGCCTATTTGCTACAACATCTACAACTATCCCTGCAATCATCTGGCCTTAGGATATTTAGTTCATGGTGGTAGATAAAAAACATCTACAATTATCTGGCTCTATCTACCACTATTTACTGCCATTTACCACTTTTCCTTCACCTAACACAACGATCCTCTACACTCACCATATAGCATTATCCAATCTCCTTTCAACATATATAAAATATTAGCATCTAGTTATTTGTAGTTTTTCAGACTAAAAAACAAAAGTTTGTCCATATGAAAACAAAAGTTTAATAAGCGGAAAACTTTTGTTTCTCTATAGGGAAACTAAAGTTTCCTCAGTATGAAACTTTTGTTACCTCTAAGAGAAACCCACTTTTGCTTTTAATCCCTACGCTACGCTCTGCATTTTTTGTTATATTTATGGCAAATATAGAAAACCATAAGAACTAAAAGAATTTTCAAATTACCGAAGGAAAAGTACAAGGAGTGAGAACAACTACGGAAGGGGTCTTATTGTATAAGGGTATTTCATGAAGACCGGAAATCCGAACGAACAAGGATTGGACGAATAGGCACCCTATACGAAGGAAAAAACATTCGTGATGACATTCCATATCGAATAAAGTCATCACGAACGCCTTCAAATATACTCATAGGACTCCGAGAAACTCGACTGGGAGCTAGAAGAAGCCAATTCTTCAGAGACTAATTGAAGCAGATTGCCATTCTGATCATAGGACTTCGTGATCCGACGAAGCTCTATGGATTCTTTTTCTGTCGGAAGGTCGGCATAAACCATGATCTCCATGTTCAATCCGTTCTCATTGCGGTACTCGCTATATCGGAAAACCTCGGACGTTTCGGGATCACGAATCGTTTCTTTTGTCAACAACCCTGTCTCATCGTACTCATAGTCCGTATAAGTAAGCTTCCGGCCGAGTTCGTCGTACTCAACTTTCCGTTCCAGAAGATTATTCTTATAAGAAAAGACTGTCACCTTGCTCTTGCCAATAACCGGATATTCAGTAATCTCCTTTATTTTCCGGCCTTGTTCATCATACTTATAATGAAGCGTAGACAAATTATGATACGTCTGATCTAGGTTTCTGTTGAAGTAAACTTCTTTAGACAAAAAACCCCACTCGTCATAAACATATTCAACGTAGCCAATCAAGTATCCTTCTCCATCCTCCGTATTCAATGGATGTAATACCTTGGAGATACGTCCCGACTCATCGTACACATATTCCTTCGCTAGACTCTGAGGAGAGGAAATACCCGCACCGTACCAAACTCGTGCCAATTTAGCTCCCTCCGGATAAACAACACTAGGACAAATCACCGGCTTAGCCTCATCTTGAAATGAGTCCTCGCTACACCCCAGAGTGCCCAGCAAGACAAAAAGCAGGATGATCCCACCTATCGGATTGATGATTCTCATAATATCTTATTTATTTAAGTTTCTATAAGTTATAGATGATCAAACAATCTCAAAAGCTGCATATCTATTAAAAAAAGACACCGAATATTCGTCAGATTCGTATCCTATGAGTGATTTGCTGTTAAAGCTTGAACTTATACCCAACCGTCAGACTCATCGTATTGTAATTGGCACCGACACTTCTTACCTCATACAGAGAGAAATTATCGCCATCGATCTTATAGTTACCGCCCTCATCACCTAGAGAGAGATCATATCCCAGATTCATCACCCAGTTATTCACCTCTATACCAAAAGAAGTTGTCAATCCCCAATCAAAAGAATTCACGTCTCGAAATGGATGATCGGCGTTTTCAGCCTCATCATATCCCGAATGGCCATAACCATAACTATACCCTAGGCCAGTAGATTTGACATATTTACCAAGCGCCTGCGGCTCCTTCGAATACCCCATCGTAAACGAAGATCCCCAATTCGTATCATTCTTGACAGATACACCGGCATACATACCGACCGCTAAATGCATACGTACCTCTTTCGACACTTTCCATGAGAAATCAGCCATCACGGGCAATTGCAAAAAATGTTGCGTGATACCACCGGTCATCATCTCTTTCAAGACATACGTGGCAGACTCCGTCGTTCTCGGATAATCTCCCAACGAATACCCTCTATTCGCATAATATAAACCGGATTTCAATCCAATCCATCCCGGTTCAAACTGGTAAGATACACCAACGCCTACCTTAACCCCCGCACGCCAGCTAGATCCCATTCCAACACGATTAACCGCAGCAAATCCACCCTCCGGAGTAATCCCCCAGCGTGATTGAGCGCTCACCACCAAGCCGCTCAAAGCGCATAACACAAATAAAATCAGCTTCTTCATATCATTATTCTTTTATATGTAAATATCAATTGTTATTGATAAGACAAAAGATTCTGAAAAACCCCTACTCCAACACCTAATTTTATAGTTACCTTATACCTAAAATAGCATATATCAATTTTTTTACTATATTTGTTACTCAATAAATTACATGGTCATGAAAACATTAAATGAAATCATAAGTATTCTCAAAGAATACAAAAAGACTATGTCTTCCCAATATGGTATAAAGCGATTGGGAGTATTTGGTTCCGTTGCCAGAGGAGAACAAACAGAATCAAGCGATTTGGATATCTGTGTCGAGATAGAAACTCCTAATTTCTATATTCTATGTGATATTCAAGAAGATTTGGAAAAATTGACCGGATATAAAATCGATCTACTACGTTTAAGACAAAACTTGAATGAATTGTTAATGAATAATATACGACGCGATGGAATATTTGCTTAACCAAGAAATACTGCAAATCCTTCATAGAGTTCAATCTACAATTGAAACGGTCTTACGCAGAAATAAACCGATCTTTTCCGTAAATGACTATCTGCTGAGTGAGTCCGGCATGGAAAAGCTAGATGCCGCTTGTATGTTAATACAGACCATCGGTGAAAACCTAAAATCCATTGATAATAAGACCCATGGAACACTATTTTCTAAATACCCACAAATACCTTGGCGAAATATTTTTAGAATGCGCGATTATATCTCTCATCATTATGATGGTGTCGATGCCGAAATCGTTTTTGATGTCATTAAAGATAAACTACCCCCATTATTAGTTACAGTCAGCCAAATTATCAAAGAAATAGAATAGAATTTGCTATATTTACACCCTGTTAGCAATTTGGCGTAATAGCGTTGTGTAGAAAGAACTGGATTTTATGAGACCGGAAGATAAAGAAGACGATTATATCGAGGATAAGGAAAACGAGGAAATTGAGGATATAAATAGTGATACCCAAGATAACGAGACTACGGAGGAAGAGGCGAATACCCATTCCGACTATAAAGTCCCGGGGAAAGGGGATACACGTGTCACGACCTATCATTTGTCTGGGATGTACCAAAACTGGTTCCTAGACTACGCTTCTTATGTGATCTTGGAACGGGCCGTTCCGCATATCAACGATGGACTGAAACCCGTACAACGACGTATCCTGCACTCCATGAGGAGGTTGGATGACGGGCGGTATAACAAGGTCGCGAATATCGTAGGTCATACGATGCAGTTCCACCCTCACGGAGACGCCTCTATCGGAGATGCCTTGGTGCAATTGGGACAAAAGGATCTGTTGATCGATTGCCAAGGAAACTGGGGTAATATCCTGACGGGAGACGGAGCCGCCGCTCCTCGTTATATAGAGGCTCGCCTTTCCAAGTTTGCCTTGGAGACCGTATTCAATCCCAAGACAACCCTTTGGCAGCTTTCTTACGACGGACGTAATAAGGAACCGGTTACCTTACCGGTAAAATTCCCTTTATTGCTGGCACAGGGCGTGGAAGGTATCGCCGTAGGCCTGTCTTCCAAGATACTCCCTCATAATTTCAATGAGTTATTAGATGCTTCCATCGCCTATCTACGGGGAGAGGAATTCGCGTTATACCCGGATTTCCAGACAGGAGGCTCTATCGACATAGCCAAATATAATGATGGAGAACGGGGTGGATCGGTGAAAGTCCGTGCAAAAATCGGCAAGCTCGATAATAAGACATTGGTGATCTCGGAGATCCCGTATGGAAAAACAACCTCTACCGTGATCGAGTCCATCCTAAAAGCGAACGATAAAGGAAAGATCAAGATCAAGAAGGTAGACGATAATACCGCCAAGGATGTAGAGATCTTGGTGCATCTCGCTCCGGGGGTCTCTTCAGACAAGACCATCGATGCCTTATACGCCTTTACGGATTGTGAGATCAGTATCTCCCCGAACTGTTGCGTGATCAAGGAGGACAAGCCGCATTTCCTTACGGTCAGCGATGTGCTTCGCCACTCTACGGATCGTACGCTGGAGCTTTTACGGGAAGAGCTCAAGATCCAGAAACAAGAGCAAGAGGAGGCCCTGTTCTTCGCCTCCCTTGAAAAGATATTTATCGAGGAACGTATTTATAAAGACCCGGAATTCGAGAACGCCAAGAACATGGACGAGGCGATATCCCATATCGACCTTCGTTTAGAGCCGTTCAAGCCCCGATTTATCCGTGAGGTTACCCGGGACGATATACTGAAACTCATGGAGATCAAGATGGGACGTATCTTAAAGTTCAACTCCGACAAGAGTAACGAGTTCATTGCCCAGACCTTGGAACAAATCGCCAAGATCAACGATAAGCTGGAACATATCGTCGACTATACCATCGATTGGTTTACCATGCTGAAAGAGAAATACGGCAAGGCTTACCCTCGCCATACCGTGATACGCAATTTCGACACGATCGAGGCGACCAAGGTCGTAGAGGCGAACGAGAAATTGTATATCAACCGTCAAGAAGGTTTCATCGGCATGGGACTGAAAAAGGACGAGTTCATATGTAACTGCTCGGATATAGACGATGTCATTATCTTCTATCGCAACGGTACTTATAAGATCGTCAAGGTAGCGGATAAGATCTTTATCGGTAAGGATATTCTATATGTCAACGTATTTAAGCGTAACGACAACCGGACGATTTACAACGTCATATACCGGGACGGTAAGTTCGGATATAATTACATCAAACGCTTCGCCGTCACAGGCGCTACACGCGATCGGGAATACGACCTGACCAAAGGTACGGAAAACTCCCGTGTCCTTTACTTCAGCGCAAACCCGAACGGAGAGGCGGAGACCGTCAAGGTAATCCTGAAACCCAAACCCCGGCAGAAACTACTCGTCTTCGAAAAGAACTTCAGCGAGATAGCCATTAAGGGACGGGGTTCTCAAGGTAATATCCTGACGAAAGCGGAAGTGCACAAGATCAGCCTCAAGCAGAAAGGCTCTTCCACCTTGGGAGGCCGGGAAGTATGGTTCGACTGGGACGTACTCCGGTTAAATTACGATGGGCGGGGAGAAGAGCTAGGCGAGTTCCATAGCAACGATCAGATATTGGTGATCCTGCCGAACGGCGATTTCTACGTCACGAATTTTGACCTTAGCAATCACTACGAGTCCAATATCATGGTCATCGAGAAATACCAGCCGAGCAAGATATGGACTGCCGTATTATACGACGCGGATCAGAAATATTATTATATCAAACGATTCCTGCTGGAGGTAAACACCCGGAAGCAGAATTTCCTAGGAGAGAATCCGAAGAACCGCTTGATGTTGCTTACGGATGAGGTCTATCCTCGTATCGAGGTGATCTTCGGAGGCCACGACGCCTTCCGGGAGGCTCTCGTCCTCGATGCCGACGAATTTATCGCGGTGAAAGGCTTCAAAGCCAAAGGTAAACGAATCTCTACATTTGAGGTCGAGACAATCAATGAGCTGGAACCGAATCGCTTCGTCCCTTCCGAAAACGCATCGGAATCAGACGATACCGAAGGCAATGAGGAGGGAAACGACACTGACGACGGGCAGAGTACCACGGATATTATCGATGAAATTACGGGACAGATGAAATTGTTTGACGAATAACCTATGAAAACTATCACCTGTTTGATTGGTTTGTTCCTGCTGTTTCTCGCGTCACCGGCCAAGGCCCAGTCCGATGGAGACGAGATCCCTTGGTCTATCAACAGCGGAACCATGGTCGGTATAGGAAGCTACAACCTAATGGACACCTATTTATCTCCCAGCATGGAAGATAAGAAATATACAGGCCCCGGATTACGGGTAATGAATGAACGGATGAAGAGGGTCCGACTGGCAAACTATCGGGTATCCAGACAGCAAATCATAAGCGTCGATCTGGCTAGCACGGATAATGCTGCCTCTACCGCTACGGATTTCGCGGGCTTTATCGATTATACGTTGGGTTACCATTATCATTTGCCCACGGTATTGCCGGATTTAAAGCTTCTGGCGGGTGGTGCCGTGCATGGCATGGGTGGTTTTATATACAATACCCGCAACGGAAATAACCCGGCCTCGGCGAAAGCGGATATCGATTTGAACATCTCTGCCATGGCGATCTATAAGTTATGCGTCAAGGAATATCCTATGACGCTGCGCTACCAGTTCACGATCCCCTTCGCCGGTGTTTTATTCTCCCCCCATTACGGGCAATCGTATTACGAGATCTTCAACCTAGGGAATGCTTCGGGAGTGGTGCAATTCAATTCCTTCCATAATAAATTCGCCATGAAGAACTTTTTCACGGTCGATTTCCCGGTTTGTAATTTTACGATACGGGCAGGTTACCTAAACAGCTCTTACCGTACGGATATCAATGGGATACAGTCTCATATAATCTCTCACTCTTTTATGATCGGCCTCGTGAAAGAATTCATCTCTTTCGGAGGAAAACGCCTAAAGAATACCCAGCGGTTCAGAAGCGCTTATTATTAAAAGGAAATCAAATGAAACGATACCTTATATATATATGTATATCTCTCGGATTCCTGTTTACCGGATGTGAGAAATCGGACGAATACGTGGCCTCCCCACAGGAGAACTTTGAGGCGCTTTGGAAAATATTGGATGAGAATTACTGCTTCTTCGAATACAAGGACATTGATTGGAACGAGGTTCACGACCGTTATAAGACGCAGATAAGCGATACGATGAACCAATACGTCCTATTTGACGTATTAGGCGATATGCTAAACGAGCTGAAAGACGGGCATACCAATTTGATATCCACCTTCAATATGTCCCGCTATTGGGATTGGTACCTCGATTATCCGGATAATTTCGACTCAGACATACAAGAGAATTATCTCGGAAGGGACTACTCGATCGCCGGAGGACTTAAATACACGACATTGAGTGACGGTCAGATCGGGTATATTTACTACGGTAGCTTTTCCAGTTCGGCCGGTGAAAGCGGCTTGGATCACATATTCTATCAATTCAAGGATTGCAAAGGTTTGATCTTCGATATCCGGGATAATGGCGGTGGCATGTTATCAAACGCCGATCGCATCGCTTCTCGTTTCTTGGAGGAAAAGATACTGACCGGCTATATCCAACATAAGACGGGTAAAGGGCACGATGACTTTTCCGAACCTTATCCCCTTTATCTCTCACCTTCCGAGCGTATCCGCTGGTTACGTCCTGTCGTGGTCTTAACGAATCGTCATTGCTACAGCGCCGCCAACGATTTCGTGCAGAAAGTACGCATGATGCCTTATGTAACGACGATGGGAGATCGCACCGGAGGCGGTAGTGGTTTCCCCTTCAACTCCGAGTTGCCCAACGGCTGGGGTGTCCGTTTCTCCGCGTCTCCCATGCTGGATGTAAACAAACAGCATACGGAATTCGGTATCGATCCTACATATAAGGTTTCTATGACCCAAGAAGATATCGAGAAAGGTAAAGATACGATTATCGAGGCGGCGATCACCCACCTCTTGTCCGAGACCGAGAAGAAATAAGGTTTCGCTAAAAAAACAACGCAAATATTTGCAAGTTTATAAAAAAGCATTACCTTTGCACACGATTCCAATGCGGCTGTGGTGTAATTGGTAGCCACGTCAGACTTAGGATCTGATGCTTCACGGCGTGGGGGTTCGAGTCCCTTCAGCCGCACAAATCCAGAAATCCTTGTAAGTTCGCTTACAAGGATTTTTTAGTATGGATAAACCTCCTCCATATATACAAGCACTGTGCAGATCAAGGATTACAAACAACATCCAAATTGTTAATTTTAGAAGATTTTGTGCCTATTCTGTATAGTTTCAAATTCAAAAACATTTTTTATACCGGGCAGGCATGTTGTTTAACACAAGTTATACTCAAAACCCTTGACAAAGGGGCTTTACAAGCTTATCTTTGCATTGTGGTTTTTTCATAATAGTATTAGATTTAAGGTTAACAAAGTTTGGTTAGGGCTTGTCGTGAGACAGGCTTTAATTATTTATAGGGGTTTCATTCGTTTATAGATGCTTCCCGGCATCGATTTTATCTTTCCATCCAATTCCAACTCAAAGAGCAGAGAAGATAATTGATGTACCGGAAGATTCAAGGCTACGGACAATTCATTGATATGAGATTCCTTTTGCGTCTCCAAGAACGACAAGATCCGTTCGCTCTCCTCGTTCTCCGGAAACAATAATTGGGTTTGGACCGGTAACGCGTCTGTCTTTTGAGCGACATCCCAACGCATCGCCATGATTAAATCGTCAGCGCAAGTGATCAAGCCTCCTTTATTCTGCCGGATTAAGCCATTACATCCCTTAGAGTTGATATCCGTTACCCGACCCGGAAAGGCATAGACATCCCGGCCATACGAGAAAGCGATATCCGCCGTGATCAAAGAGCCTCCTTTCTCCGCCGATTCAATAACGATCGTGGTATCCGCCAAACCGGCTACGATCCGGTTTCGCCGGATAAAGTTCTGCCGATCCGGATTCGTCCCGCTAGGAAAGTCGGTCAATAAACCTCCCCGCTCCAACATCTCGACCGCCGTAGAACGATGCACGGGAGGATAGATACGATCCAAACCATGCGCCAATACGCCCACCGTGGGCAATTGGTTCTTCAACGCATTCCGATGAGCGCAAATATCGATGCCATACGCAAGTCCGCTAACGACCAATAGATCCGGGAAAATCACGGACAAATCCCGCAATAAACGCTCGGTCACTTCCTGCCCATAAGCGGAGGCCCTACGAGTACCCACAACGCTGATGATATGGGCGGCGTTTAAATCCGCCTTCCCCTTGAAATAAAATAAAACCGGAGCGTCTGGGCATTCCCGCAGACGTTCCGGATAATTCATATCTTTCAAGAAATAGATAGAGATACCGTTCTTTTGGGCAAAAGCCAATTCTTTCTCTGCCCGTAAAAGCACATCCGCCCGCTTAATCTCGGCGATAATCGAATCGCCGATACCCGGTATCTTCTCTAGCGACTGGCGCTTTTCCGTAAACACGGCCTCCGCATCTCCCAACGCTTCCAGAAGATGGCGGGCTAGGATATCTCCCACCCCATTAATCATAGTAAGGCCAATTTGGTAAATCTGTTTGTCTGTCATTTATGCTTGTTTTGATTCTATTCGCTTTAGCATCTCATCGAAATATTCTCCTCTGGTTAATTTGCCATTCTCTACGACAACGGATTCCACGACTCCTTTAGTAGCCAGCGCCCCATCGGATTCCCGGTAAATATCTTGCTCGAACACCAGTTTCACCCCTTTCTTATATACATTCAGGCAAGAAGTATACCGATCGCCGCTCCGCAAGGAGTTCTTGAACTGGATATCCACACGGGCCACAAAAGCATCGATGCCCTTCTCATGCATGGCGCCGAAGTTCTCACCCAACGACTCCAGAAACTCATGCCGGGTATGCTCCATATAATGCTGGTAATTGGAGTTATTCACCACGCCTTGCAAATCGCACTCATAATCGCGAACCTTGTCTGTCAGTTTAAAAATATATTCCTTCATTATTGTAGTTCTTTTTCGATTTGTACTTTCTCCATTTTATAAAGACGATCGGACGGGCGGATCTTCTCGGACATCTTTATCGAGAAGCGTTCCCCTTTCACGGTCTCCTCCACCGGTTTCAGGTCTACCCGGATCTCATCGACGGTCTGCATAACGGCTCCGGTCGTGGGACCCGTTACCAAGATCTCATCGCCTACTCTCAAGGAACCGGACTCCATCTCAAACTCGGCGACACCGATTCCGCTGAAGTATTTGATACCCCGTGCCACGTACACTTTCTTACGGGTAGCACCGGAGCCATATTTACTGCTCCATTCACCCAATCGTTGTCCCAGATAGTAGCCATCCCAGAAACCGCGATTAAAGACCCTGCGTAGACGCTCGTCCCAAACCGCTACCTTCTCCTCATCGAAGGTACCTTCGCAATAGGCCTTGACCGCCTCTTTATAACATTCGGTCACGAGACGCACATACTCCGGCCCGCGGGCACGCCCCTCCAGCTTGAACACACGTACGCCGGCATCCATCATCTTATTCATGAAATGAATCGTCTTCAAGTCTTTCGGCGACATGATATACTGATTCTCCACATCCAGCTCGATCTGGCTATCCTTGTCATGCACCGTATAGGCACGACGACAAATTTGCATGCAAGCCCCCCGATTGGCGGAAGCGTTCATCTCATGCAAACTCAAATAGCATTTACCGGACACGGCCATGCACAAAGCCCCGTGAGCGAACATCTCTATGCGGATCAATTCCCCTTTCGGGCCTTTGATCTGCTGCTTCACGATCTCCTGATAAATCTCATGCACCTGCTTTAAGTTCAACTCGCGAGCCAATACGACCACATCGGCGAAGCGGGCGTAAAACTTCAACGCCTCCACGTTCGAGATATTCAACTGCGTGGATAAGTGCACCTCTTGCCCGATGCTATTCGCGTAACTCATAGCGGCCACATCGGCGGCGATAATGGCGGAGACACCCGCATCCTTAGCGGCGTCTATGATCTCCCTCATCAACGGAAGATCCTCACCATAAATAACCGTATTAACCGTGAGATAACTCTTGATACCATGTTCCCCGCAAATAGCGACGATCTTACGCAAATCCTCCGTCGTGAAATTATTCGACGAGCGAGAACGCATATTCAATCCCTCGATACCGAAATAAATGGAGTCGGCCCCTCCTTGTATAGCAGCCATCAACGATTCATAGGAACCGACAGGCGCCATTATTTCAAAATCCTTCTCTTTCAAGGTTATATATTTTAATATTACGGTAGCAAAGGTACGAATAATATTTGAGAAGATTTCTTATAAGCACAAACCCTCCATCCCATCATGAAAGAATAGTTCCAGTTGGAGAAGCACAAGATCCTAAATAAAGCGGGGCAATCCGAGCTCTATCAATATATCATAAATGATCCGGATTATTAAAAACGCCTGTTCCATCCACCGATCATCTTACGAGATGTAAAAATTATTCCCCAAAAAGAAGTACTTTTGTAATCTCTATTTAGTTAGCAAACAGAAGGTATGAAGATTGGTTCAATAGATTTAGGGGAGCGTCCGGTATTCTTGGCGCCTATGGAGGACGTGACGGATATCTCGTTTCGTTTGATGTGCAAAAGCTTCGGGGCGGACATGGTATATACGGAGTTCGTATCGAGCGACGCGTTGATCCGCAGTGTGAACAAAACACAGCAAAAACTAAATGTCTCCGATGATGAGCGTCCGGTCGCTATCCAGATTTACGGTAAGGACGTAGCCTCGATGGTAGAGGCCGCACGTATTTGCGAGGAAGCTCGTCCGGATATTTTAGACATAAACTTTGGTTGCCCCGTAAAGAAAGTAGCAGGCAAGGGAGCCGGGGCCGGTATGCTACGCAATATCCCGTTGATGCTGGAAATCACGAAAGAAGTAGTGAAAGCCGTGAACATCCCCGTCACCGTGAAAACCCGTTTAGGATGGGATGCCGACAACCGTGTTATCGTGGATCTGGCCGAGCAACTACAGGATTGCGGTATCGCCGCCCTCTCCATCCACGGACGTACACGGGCGCAAATGTACACGGGCGAGGCGGATTGGACCTTGATCGGTGCCGTAAAAAATAACCCTCGCATGCAAATCCCTATCATCGGGAATGGCGACGTGACTTCCGCCGAGATATGCAAGCAGCGTTTCGAGGACTATGGCGTAGACGCCGTAATGATCGGTAGGGCTAGCATAGGCCGCCCTTGGATCTTCCGGGAGGTAAAACACTATCTTACGACCGGGGAATTATTGCCGCAAGAGCCTTTCTCTTGGTATCTGGATATCCTAAAAAAACAAGTGGAGCAAAGCGTGGAACGATTGGACGAACGTAGGGGAATCTTACATATTCGTCGTCATCTGGCAGCTACTCCGCTCTTCAAAGGTATTACCGATTTCAAGCAAACACGGATCGCCATGCTACGTGCGGAGACTGTTAACGAATTATTCGAAATTATGAATAATATTCCTAAAAAGTACGGAATTTCAGAATAACAAGCTTGATATATATCAAATTGAAACCTATTTGCGATATTTTTACAATAAAATGTTACAAATACTATTGACGCATATTATAAAACCCTTTATATTTGCATCGAGTTTTTTTCATAGTATTTTAGATCTAAGGTTAACAAGTCTTTGCAAGGGGGGAATCGTGAGATTGTTTCATTGAGGAGCAAAAAAAGCCGCATCCATATTGGGACTAGCGGCTTTTTTGTTTTTCCGGACTCTATATCCTAAATCAAGAAACTTATCGTATCTTTGTCAATAGGTCACATTAAATATTTGGCACTATGAACCAGACTATTTATCCCATCGGTATACAGAACTTCGAGAAGATTCGATCAAGGATTATGATTCTCGCTTTGGTATCTATAAACTAGGATTTCCCAATTTAGAGGTAGAAGAAGGCTTTGTCAAATACCTGCTTCCTTTCTACACCAGTGTTAGCGCCCCTAAGACTCCTTTCGAAATCGGGCGTTTTGTCCGGGAGGTGGAATAAAAAAGCCTATGTTTTCGCACACACGCTATACATTATTCGAAATAAACCCTTACATTTGCGAAAAACATAATACTATACCACCATGAGTAAGAAAGTCATAACTTTCGGAGAGATCATGCTTAGGCTGGCTACTCCGGACTATTTACGCTTTTGCCAAGCCAATCAGTTCAACGCTACTTTTGGCGGAGGGGAAGCGAATGTCGCCGCCTCACTCGCCAACTATGGCATAGAGACTGAGTTTGTAACCCGTTTACCCAAAAATGACATCGCCCGTGCCTGCGTTATGGAATTACGCAAACAGGGTATCGGAACATCCAAGATCATTTACGGAGGGGAACGGTTAGGCATTTATTTTCTGGAGACCGGAGCGGTCGCTCGTGCCAGCAAGGTGGTATATGATCGGGTTCATTCTTCCATCGCCGAGATCCAACCGGGGATGATCGATTGGGACGAGGTATTCAAAGATGCCTCTTGGTTTCACTGGACAGGTATCACGCCAGCCATATCCGAAGGTGCCGCCAACGTATGCTTGGAAGCGATACAGGCGGCAAACCGATTGGGCATCACGGTATCCTGCGACCTCAACTACCGGAAAAATCTCTGGAAATACGGTAAGACAGCCCATGAGGTCATGCCGGAACTAGTAGCCGGATGCGATATCATCCTAGGAAACGAGGAAGATGCCGAGAAAGTCTTCGGTATCAAGCCCGAAGGTTTCGACGCCGCCGCCACGGAAGGCGAGGTACACGCCGCTTCTTTCCAGTCGGTATGTACCCAATTAATGGCTCACTTCCCACGTGCCCGGAAAGTTATCATCACGCTAAGAGGCTCCATCAATGCCAATCATAACACATGGGGCGGAGTGCTATACGCCGACAACCGGTTGTACGAATCCCGCCGGTATGACATCACCCATATCGTAGATCGTGTAGGTGGAGGCGATTCTTTTATGGGAGGTCTTATTTACGGTTTGCTCTCCTACCCCGGTGACGACCAGAAAGCCTTGGACTTCGCAGTAGCGGCTTCCTGCCTGAAACACACGATCTACGGAGACTTCAACCAAGTAACCGTAGAGGAAGTAGAAAAACTCATGTCCGGCGACACCTCCGGCCGTGTCTCCCGCTAATTTTCAATTCTCAATTTTCAATTTTTAATTCCCAATATGGCTCGATTCAATAAAATACAAACATTACAGGCTATCATCCAAACCGGAATGGTGCCCGTCTATTATAATAAAGAGGTAGAGATCGCAAAACAAGTTGTAAAAGCCTGTTACGAGGGAGGCGTCAGAGCCTTCGAGTTTACCAACCGGGGAGATTTCGCCCACGAGGTATTTGGCGAGCTGGTAAAATACGCCGCCAAGGAATGTCCGGAATTAGTATTGGGCGTAGGTTCTATCGTAGACCCGGCCACAGCCGCCTTATTCATACAGCTAGGGGCAAACTTCGTAGTCGGTCCGCTGTTTAACCCGGAGATAGCGAAGATATGTAACCGTCGCCTCATCCCTTATACGCCCGGCTGCGGTTCCGTATCCGAGATCGGCTTTGCCCAAGAAACAGGTTGCGACCTTTGCAAGATATTCCCCGCCGGAAATGTAGGAGGTCCCTCATTTGTCAAGAACATAAAGGCACCCATGCCATGGACCCTAATCATGGCGACCGGTGCCGTGGAGCCGACAGAGGAGAATCTATCCGCTTGGTTCAAGGCCGGCGTGACCTGCGTAGGAATGGGATCCAAACTCTTTCCCAAAGAAGCGATAGCGGGAAACGATTGGCAATCCATTACCGATTTATGCCGCGACGCCTTATCTATCATTCAAAAGTATCGCCAAGTATGAAAAGCTTTTTAGATCAAGATTTCTTGCTCCAGACCGACACGGCCCGTGAGTTATATCACGAGCATGCGGCGAAGATGCCCATCATTGATTACCATTGCCATCTGGATCCCCGGCAAATAGCGGAGAATCACCAATTCGAGGATCTTACGGAGATATGGCTGGGCGGAGACCATTACAAATGGCGGGCGATGAGAGCGAACGGTATTCCCGAGGAATATATCACCGGAGATAAATCTCCTTACGAGAAATTCCTTAAATGGGCCGAGACGATGCCTTACACGATGCGAAATCCGCTTTATCATTGGACGCATCTGGAGCTTAGCCGTATATTCGGAATCCATAAAGTCTTGAATCCGGCTTCCGCCGAGGAAATCTATGCGACTTGTACGGATAAACTACGTACCCCCGAATATCGTGCGCAAGACATCATGAAACGGATGAACGTAGAGATCGTTTGTACGACCGACGATCCTATAGACTCATTGGAATTCCATCAAAAAATACGTTCAAACGGATGCCACACCCGTGTATATCCGGCATGGCGACCGGACAAGGTACTCGCTATCGATAATATCAAGGCGCTAAATGACTATTTGTCCAAGCTGGAGGCCGCCGCCGATAAGACCATCCTCACCTACAAGCATTTATTGGAGGCTTTACAAAAACGACATGATTTCTTCGCCGCCCAAGGGTGCCGGTTATCGGACCACGGGTTGGATACTTTCTATGCCGAACCTTATACCGAGCAGGAGATTGAGGTGATCTTCCTCAAGGCTCGTATGGGTAAATCGCTCACGGAGCAGGAAGTTCGCAAATACCGTTCGGCATTGCTATACGAATTGGCGGTGATGGATGCCCGGAGTGGATGGGTACAACAATTCCATATCGGCGCAAATCGGAATAATAACAAACGGATGTTCAAGTTATTAGGAGCAGACACAGGTTTCGACGCTATCGATGATCAGCCGGTAGCTGTTTCCATGAACCGCTTTTTCAGCCGTTTAGATCAAGAAGGGCTGTTAGCGAAAACGATCGTTTACAACCTGAATCCCCGCGACACTGAGTTGATGGTAGCCAATGCCTACAATTTCAACGACGGCAGTGTACCCGGGAAGATGCAATATGGAGCGGCTTGGTGGTTCCTCGATCAGATCAAAGGCATGGAAGATCAATTAAATGCGCTTTCCAGCCTCGGGCTTTTAAGCCGTTTCGTCGGTATGCTGACAGATTCCCGTAGCTTCCTGTCATATCCCCGTCATGAGTATTTCCGCCGGATCCTTTGTAATATGCTAGGCAATGAGATAGAGAAAGGCTTATTGCCCGCCTCCGAGTTTTCCTTCATTGGACAGATGGTGGAGGACATCAGTTACAACAACGCTAAACGATACTTTGATTTCTGATTACTGCAACCCGCATTGCAATGTTACTGCACGCCTGTCGCAGTAACACTGCACGTGCGTTGCAGTAAGGCTGCAACAGCTTTGCAACATTTTATTCACAAACACTTCATAAGACCTTCCACTATACTCGCACATATTACGCCTACTTTTGCGGCAGATTTAGATAAACACTAAAATACGCAAACATGAAACAACGGCTTTATGATTTCATCCCTGTCAAGCATCTATGCGTAGGGATGTCTTTATGTGGCATAGTGGCAGGTACCCAAACCGCTCAAGCTTCTCCCGTCTTTGGGCAATCATCGGGCTTAGAACTTCCGAGTCCCAGCATCTACCAACAAAGTACGAAACAGATTTCCGGTATCGTCAAAGACCAGGCGGGGATTCCTGTAATTGGCGCGAACGTGATCGTAAAAGGGACGACAAACGGAGTAATCACCGGGCTCGATGGAGATTTCCTACTGGAAGTTCCGGAAAACGCTATCTTAGAGATCAGTTATATCGGTTATATGACGCAAAGTATCCCGATAAACGGGAAAACGACCTTCAACATCATCCTAGAAGAAGATACGCAGAAATTGGATGAGGTAGTCGTACTCGGTTATGGAGCGGGGCAACGCAAACAAGATCTCTCCGCTTCCGTGGGCGTGCTGAACAACACGGAAGACTTGGTGGCCCGTCCGGTTACCTCTACCGAAAGTATGTTGCAAGGGCAGTTAGCGGGTGTTACCGTACAAGCGAACGGTGGAGACCCAACGGCTACACCCTCAATCGTGATCCGTGGACAGGGCTCACAGAATGGCGATAACGTATTATGGGTTGTTGACGGTGTTCCCGGCGCACCCATCGCCTCTATGAATGATATCGAGACGATTGTCGTCTTAAAAGATGCTGCCTCTGCCGCTATCTATGGAGCGCAATCCGGAGCCGGCGGTGTTATCTTGGTAACCACCAAGAAGGCGAAAGAGGGCAAGACCTCGTTGAGCTATGATGCGACTTTCGGTGTTCGTAAAGCTAGCAACGTAATCGAGCCGTTAAATGCGGAAGAGCAACTCGAGATGCGAAAACTGTCTTACGCAAACGCGGGGCTTACATTGCCGACCGGTTGGGATTTGACCAAGAACCCATGGGTAGGTACCACACGTACCAACTGGATGGACGAGATCTTCCGCACCGCTTTCTACCAACGCCATAACGTAGCCTTGAATGTTGGTTCCGAGAATGCCTCCAACCGTGTTTCATTTGCTTACGATAACGATGAAGGTGTATTGATCAATACTTTCAACAAGAACCTTTCACTTCGTTACAACGGTAAATTCAAATTGAATAAATGGGTGACCATCACCGAAGACGTGGTTTGGAAAAACAACGAAAGCCGTTCAAAAGATACCGACAGTGGTTATACGGGAGTTGTCGCGGCGGCTATGTATATGCCTGCCAGCGCTACGGTTTACAATCCGCTGGATGGTACTTACGGTGGAACAACGACCGAAGACCCGGATTACATCGCCAAATATGGCTCCAACTTCGCGGATATCCACGGAGACGCTGTCAATCCGGTTCGCTTGCTGGAAGCGGAAAACCGCTATGACCGAACCAGTGACATCTGGAGTACGACCAGTCTGGAACTAGCGAATATCGTTACCGGCTTAAAGTTCACGAGCCGTTTCACTTACAACCTGAAGAATAATCTATATAAGAACTTCAGTCCGATCCGTGACGAGGTGGGAAAACCCTCCTTGACAAATAATCTGGATGAAACGACTTACCGTGCAGACGCATGGAAAACGGAAAACACATTGACTTACGACAATACGTTTAATGACATGCACACCCTGGGTGTCTTACTATCCACTACGGCCGATCATTACAGCAAGCGAGGGCTAGAGGTTAATGGAAAAGATTTATCTGACGAATCCGATTATTTACAATATCTATCCTATGCGAATTCCGTTTCCGCTACCGATTATTTGACCGGTCCTGACGCAAACGTATCCTTGATCGCCCGTCTGGCTTATTCCTTCAACGATCGTTACTTCGTTACAGCCTCTTGGCGTCGTGATTACGCAGGCCGTCTACCTAAAGATAATAACTATGGCGACTTCCCTGCCGTAACAGCCGGATGGAAAATCTCTAATGAATCTTTCTTCCCGAAGAGCGAGACACTGAATTTATTGAAGATCCGTGCTTCTTGGGGACGTGTCGGTAATCTGGGATCTATCGGTTACAATTATAAATCCGCCTTATTAGGTAAAACTTTCTGGTCGGAGCAGGCACAGTACGGCGTAGAATCGAACAAGATTTGGGGAAACTTCGTCTATAACTCTACCGCATTAAATCCCAACTTAACATGGGAAACTTCCGAGCAATGGGACTTAGGCCTAGATGTGAACATGTTCGACAATCGCTTGAGCATGGCATTCGACTATTTCGACAAACGCACGTTCAACTTGATCCAGTCGCAAACGATGAACTGGCCGGGAACGATCGGTATCGATGCCATGTTAGTCAATCAAGGTGAAGTCCGCAACCGAGGTTTCGAGGCGCAAATCAATTGGAACCAACAGGTAAATAAAGATTGGTCGTACTTCGTTTCCGGAAACTTCTCTTATCTAAAGAACTGGGTTTCTGATATTGGGGTAAAAAACACAGACGGAACCCCGGGCGTTTGGACAGGTATCACCAAAAATGATGCATATTTCGATGGTAGTTATCGTAACCTTCCATATATGTATCAAACAGCCGAAGGAGAACCGCTGGCCTCTTTCTATCTGATCAAGACTGACGGCATTTTTCAAAGCGACGCAGAGGCAGCCGCTTATGTAAACAAAGACGGAAAACGAATCCAACCGGACGCTGTAGCCGGCGATTTGAAATTCGTCGATGCCAATGGTGATGGAGTTATCAATGATGAAGACCGTCAATACTGCGGTAGCGCTACACCTAAAACTACATTCTCATTCTCCGGAGGATTCACTTGGAAGAAGCTTTCCGTAAGCGCTATGTTCCAAGGCGTAGGTGGAGCACAAGCTTTATATGTAGGTAAATATATGGCTTTAAGCGATGTAGAAGGAAACTTCAACCGCTCAAAAGAGATCATGAACGCTTGGAGTCCGTCGAATACAGGGTCGAATATTCCACGCTTATCGAAAAACGACCCAAATAGCAACTTTAGCACACCGTCTGATTGGTATCTGGAGAATGCTTCTTACTTACGTTTGAAGAACTTCACCGTATCCTATGACTTGAGTGATGTTATCAGGAAATGCGCTCACCTGCAAGAACGCAACAGCATGATGTCTGTTTACCTTAGCGGTGAGAACCTCTTCACGATCACGAACTACTCAGGAATGGACCCGGAAACCGGCGGTTGGGATGCCTTGAAGTATCCGGTTTCACGCGTATTCTCTGTCGGAGTCAAATTGACATACTAATCGGGTATTTTAAAAGATATTCATATTAACAAAGGATCAAAATGAAAAGATATATTACAGTATTAGCATTATCCGCATTGGTTTGTAGTTCTTGTAGCGACTTCCTCGACGTTCAGCCGGAAGGAAACGCAACTACAACCTCCTATTTCTTGAATGATCAACAGGCCATTGATGCCATTGACGGATTATATGAAAGATTCCATCAAGAGGGTTGTTACGGCCGTGAATTATTCTGGGAACAGGGAGCCGCATGCGACATTGTTTGGGGACGTACGCGCGGTTATAACTCTTTGGCGACCTTAGCCTATACCGGTGATGAATCTCCTCTAAGAGATGTATTCAGCCGTATGTATTCTACTATGTCCCGTGCGAATTGGATCATCCAAGAATTAGTGAAGAAAGAAAAGGGAACGACGCTGACCGCCGTCGAGAAACGCAGCTTGGGCGAAGCTTACTTCAGTCGCGGCTGGGCACATTATCTGATCGCTTATCGGTACGGTACGGATAAACAAGGAGTACCTTTCGTACGTTACGAGGACTTCCCCGACGATTACGACAACTCCATACCGCCTCAGCAAGCTACCGTTATGGACAATTATAAACTGATCATCGAAGATATGGACAAGGCAATCGCCTACCTTCCAAACTTCGAATCCTATGACGCCGACAACCGGGGCCGGGCACATCAGGCTGCTGCCGTGGCGTTCAAAGCGAAAACTTATGCTTACTGGGCTACTTGGGATGCTACCCAATGGAACAACGTCATCGAGATGGTCAATCAATTGGAGAACAACTACAATCGAGATCTAGCTCCTACATTCGCGGAACTATTCTCGTCTGACTTGAAAGATTATTGGAATGCCGAATATCTCTGGACTATTCCGAGTATCGGCGGCGCACTACCGGGCGGTACCGAATTCCCGGGCATTATCCTTGAGAACAAAGGATGGGGCAAATATAATGGTTGGGGGCAGATGAAGCCCTCTTACGACATCTACGAAGAAATGGCGAAAGATGGTAAAGGTAATGACCGTTTAGTACGCTCAATCTTGGAATACAACCAAGAGTTCCCGTTCTTCGGCGAGACACGCAAATTCTGGTCTACCTCCGACCTTGAAGCTGGTTTCATGATCAATAAATACATGGACGCTTTCAAATACTCAGACCCTGTAGGTGAAGGAGCCGTGAGTGCTAACGGAGACTGGCCTACGGTCCGTGTCAATTTCCCGATCATCCGTTTCGCAGAAATGTTATTGTTCCGTGCCGAGGCATATTTAATGACAGGTCAAGCCGATAAAGCAACCGCAGACATCAACCGTATCCGCCTACGCTCCAACTTGACACCGCTTGCCGGCACCGCCACGATGAAGGATATATATCACGAACGCCGTTGTGAATTGGCTTTTGAGTTTACAGATCATCTATTCGACTTAAAGCGTTGGAACCGTTCTTCCAATACCGACATAAAGACATTGGCCGATAAAGAGTTGAACGCACATCCACGTATCCGCAGATATGAAGACCGGGCGAATCCGGAATCCGCGTTCACGATTATTGGTTATGAAGATTACACCAACAAAAACGCCTATCAAGCGCATATGATGGTATTCCCGTATCCAAGTGAAGAGATTACTAAATCGAATGGTCAATTGAAGCAGAACGAGGGATATTAACCGGCTCCTTTAAACCGATCAAGGTACGAATAAGATTCATTACGGGCTGTCTCAGAAAATGAAACAGCCCATGTTATTTTCTACCGGGTAAAAACGCATATCTCAAATAGGTAGCTTACCTTTGCCTATTGTATACTATATATTAAACAAAAAATATACCATGAGATTAATTCAAACGCTTTCTTCTTGCTTGTGTACAGGAATAATAGCCTTATTCACGGCCTGTAGCCAAGCTCCACAATCCCCCATCGATTCCGTGAATCCGTTTATCGGCACGGGATTTCACGGACACACGTATCCCGGGGCCACGGCTCCTTACGGAGCGGTCCAACTAAGCCCAGACACCCGGAAAGGTAACTGGGACGCTTGTTCTGGCTATCATTACAGCGATTCTACCTTAATGGGTTTCTCCCATACCCATTTAAGCGGTACGGGATGTATCGACCTAGGCGATATCCTATTCCGCCCGTCTCTCCAGACACCTTTAGTGTTCTCGCACTCGGACGAGAAGGCTTCCCCGGGCTACTACTCGGTGAATCTCAAGGAGGCAGGTGTATTAGCGGAACTTACCACGACCCCGCATGTCGGGATACACCGATATACCTATAAAAAAGAGACAGAGGCTACGTTGGTGGTCGATATGGACCATTTATTGGATAACGAATATATGTACGAGGGCTGGGTGAAGCGAACCGGGGATAACGAGCTTACCGGTATGCGGCGTACCCGGGGCTGGGTAGACAATCAATATGTCTTCTTTGTAGCGCAGTTCTCGCAACCCTTCTCTTCCATGGAACAGCCTTCCGAACGGCAAGCCGTACTTACCTTCGATACGACTACCGGAAAACCCATCGTCTGCAAAGTCGGGGTATCGATCGTAAATGAGGAGAACGCCCGTCTGAACCTTGAGCAAGAGACGGATTCCTATGGCTTTGATTTCGATGCCATCCATCAAGCGACACGCTCCGATTGGGAAAAAGAGCTGGACGTTATCACGGTAGAAGGAGGCACCGAAGCCGAGCGCACGAATTTCTATACGGCGCTATACCATAGCAAGATCATCCCGAATATAGCGAGCGACGTGAACGGACAATACCGCCGTCACGACATGAGCGTAGCGACGATCCCGGCAGGTCGCCGCCAATTCTCCACCTTCTCCACTTGGGACACCTTTCGGGCCTGGCATCCGATGATGACTCTGTTGGATACTACCTTGGTGAATGATATGGTACAGTCTCTCTTGGATATGTACGACGCCAGCGGCGAGCTTCCGTTATGGCCCTTATCGGCGGGCGAGACCGGGACCATGATCGGTTATCACTCCACATCGATTATAGCGGACGCTTATTTAAAAGGTATTCGCGGATATGACGCGGAACACGCTCTCGAAGCGATGAAGATCTCAGCGGAGAAGAATAAGAAAGGAGCGGATTATTATATAAAGGAAGGCTTCATCCCGACGAATATCAAGAAAGAATCGGTTTCCTGCCTATTGGAATTTGCCTACGATGATTGGTGTATCGCACAAATGGCGAAAGCTTTAGGACATATGGATGATTATGAGACCTTCATCAAGCGCTCCCAGAATTTTATCAACGTATTCGACGGTAGTACCCGGTTCTTCCGGGGCAAACGGCAGGATGGGAATTGGGAGACTCCTTTCGATCCATTCGCCATCGGACGTTCCTATACGGAGGCTACGGCCTGGCAATATCGTTTCTTTACCCCGCATGACGTATATGGATTGACCCAGTTGTCCGGAGGCCGGGAGGCGTTCATCGCTGATCTGGATAGCTTATTTATGGTTACCTCCGAGGTAGTCGGCGATCTGGTAGACGTTACCGGATTGGTCGGTCAATACGCGCATGGCAACGAGCCTAGCCATCACATGGCTTACCTATATAGCTATGTGGGCCAGCCCTGGAAGACACAGGAATGGACCCGTCGCTTGCTGGACGAGATGTACCAGCCCACGCCGGAAGGCATCATCGGCAATGAGGATTGCGGCCAGATGTCCGCTTGGTATATCTTGAGCAGCCTCGGCTTCTACTCCGTATGTCCGGGTAGCAACCAGTTTATCCTAACGACCCCGTTGTTCGATAAGGCGAACATGAAGCTGGGCAATGGCAAGACATTGGTCATTACCGCCAACCAGCCGGATAAGAACAAGTATATCACGAAGGTTACCTTAAACGGCGAGGAGATATCGCATTGCTACATCACCTACGACCAGTTGATGCAAGGAGGCACACTGGACTTTACGCTCTCGGCAACACCGGACAAGCGTTGGGGAACCGCTCCCGAGTACGCTCCCTATTCCTATACGGAGCAACCTACCGTCTCTATCCCTTACATAGCGAATGATCTGGATTTGTTTGAAGGTGAGATTACGGCGGAACTAAAATCCACGACACCCGAGGCGGTTATCCATTACACGCTTGACGGATCGGAACCGGATGAGAACGCTCCCGTATACAGCGAGCCATTCGTCTTAAAAGAGACCACGATTATCAAGGCCAAAGGATATAAAAAGGGATTCGTACCCAGCCGTACGTACTCGATCCAAGCCACAAAAGCCGTATTACGCCCCGCATTATCCATACAGCCTACGAAGCATGGGGTAGCTTATACTTATTACGAAGGAGAGTTCCAATGGGTAGCCGATCTGCAAAAGGCGAAGGTGGTCGAGACCGGAACAATACCTGAGCCTTCTATCCTGAACGCTAAATTGCCGGATCATTTCGGTTATATCTTCACCGGATATATATACGCCCCGGAAGATGGAGTCTATGAGTTCAGTACCCGCTCGGATGACGGTAGCGTCCTCTATATCGGCAAAGAAAAGGTAGTGGACAATGATGCCTCCCACGCCGCTATCGAAGCGACGGGACGCATCCCCTTACAAAAAGGCTACCACCCCTTCGCCTTGCATTATTTCGAGGATTACGAGGGTGAGTACCTAGGCTGGAGCTGGCGTACGCCAAGCATGTCCAAACTAGACGCGATCCCAACAGAGAACCTTTATATAAATTGATAATATTAAATACTGAATCATATGAGAAGAACAACTCTATCCGTGCTATCCTCCTTAGCCATCCTGCTATCCGGCATGATCGTTCCGGAGGCCGCGGCACAAAGTCGCCGAGACAAAGAACAAACGTATGTACTAGAGAAACCTTACGAGGTCAAGAAACTAGTCCCCCCTACCGGAAAGAAAATAAAGAACGTGATCCTCATGATCGGCGACGGCATGAGCCTTATGCACATGTATTCCGCTTGGACCGCCAACCGGGGCAAGCTCTGGCTGGACAACTCCCAATACACCGGCCTCTCGAAAACCTATTGCGCCAACCGCCTCATCACCGACTCCGGAGCCGGAGGTACCGCACTGGCCACCGGCCATAAAACGAACTACCATATGGTAGGCGTAGACCCGGCAGGCAAACCCTTGGAATCTCTGGCTACCTTGGCGAACAAGAAAGGCCTGTCAAGCGGCATCGCCGTTACCTGTCGCCTATGGGACGCTACGCCCGCCGACTTCTGCTGCCACAATACGGATCGCGACGCCGAGGCCGAGATCGTAGCGGATTACGTGAACTGTGGCGTCGATTACGTATTCGGCGGCGGCTCCAAGCTATTCGAGAACCGTGCAGACGGACGTGATTTGTTCAAGGAATTAAGGGAGAAAGGTTACCAGACTCCCCGTAGCTGGGAGGAACTGGCGAAAATTCAAAAAGGCAAGGTATTCTGCGTTACCGATACCGTAGATACCCCGCTTCCCGCCGAGCGAGGCGATCTCTTGGCTCGTGCCTCGATGAAAGCGATCGATCTGCTGGGACAAAACCCGGAAGGTTTCTTCCTGATGGTAGAGGGCTCCCAATTGGATGATTACGGACATTTCAACGATATCGACCTGTTGATGCAAGAGACACATGATTTCGACCGTACGATCGGACGTATCTTCGAATGGGCCGCCCAAGACGGTGAGACATTGGTTGTCGTAACTGCCGATCACGAGACCGGTGGCCTTACCTTGGTGGACGGGGATCTGAACGAGGGCCGTATCGTCTGTAAATTCTCCACCGGTAGCCACAGCGGTGTCATGGTTCCCGTTTACGCTTTCGGCCCGGGCGCCGAGAACTTCACGGGTATCTTCGAGAATACGGATATCTTCTGGAAGATCAAAAAGCTCCTGAATCTATAATCAAACAGTATTCATCCGATGGAGAGTATAACAGGCCGCTATCCCGCTAGTCAAGTACCGCAATCCTCCCGGTCGGGTACCGCAGTACCCCTGCCCAAGTACCGCAGTACTTTGGCTGAGAGGACAGCAGTACTTGACTAGCAGTACTACGGTACCCGACCGGGAGGACCGTGTTCACCGACTGAGGCGCACCTTCTCCCTCTCTCCCCCAATAAAAATATCATAAGGAATGACAACAAGACGAAACTTCTTAAAGCAATCCCTTCTCGCAGCAGGTGCGGCCTCCGTTCCCGCCGGGAACCTTTTAGCGCAAGAGAAAATGGAAGAGAAACGACCCAAGTACAATCTTCCTTACAAGAACACCTACCTGAAGGAACCCTTCGTGACCGAGAATGAGTTCCGGACAGCGAGACCGGAGACCATCACGCCCGGAACCTTCGAGGAGGCCAAGCAAATCCTCCCGGACCCGACTTGGAGCGGACACGAGAAGGAAATCGAGATGTACTGGAAGGCTTGGCAAATCGGCATCGGCAACATCAAGGCCCCTGAACCAGATTCCGGTTTCGTATGCAGTTACCTCGATGTCGCCTACAACGGCAATATCTTCATGTGGGACTCCGCCTTCATGATGATGTTCGCCCGTTTCGGTACCCGCTTCTTCCCCTTCCAACGTACGTTAGATAATTTTTACGCCAAACAACATCCGGACGGTTTCATCTGCCGGGAGATCAAGGCGGACGGAGCGGACTGTTTCGAGCGTTACGATCCGACCAGCACCGGACCGAATATCCTCCCTTGGAGCGAGATCGTCTATTATAAGCAGTTCGGCGATATGGACCGCCTACACAAGATATTCCCCGCCCTTTGCGCTTATTATAAATGGTTGAAGCTAAACCATACGTGGCGCAACGGTACGTATTGGACCAGCGGTTGGGGTACCGGCATGGACAACATGCCCCGGGTGGAACCGAAATACAATCCGATATACAGCCACGGCCATATGATCTGGCTGGACGTTTGCTTGCAACAATACTTCACCGCCGGGCATCTGCTTGAGATGGGTTTCTATCTGGAGCGTTGGCAGGAGATCGAGGAGTTCGAGGACGAGCAGAAGATGCTAAAGAAGTATATCAACGAGAACCTATGGGACGAGAAGGAGCATTTCCTTTTCGATCAATACGCCGACGGAAGCCTTTCCTCCACCAAGGGAATCTACGCATACTGGGCCTTATTGACCGATGTCCTATCCAAGGAACGCATGGACGCTTTCGTGGCCGAGCTGGATAACAAGGAGACATTCAACCGCCTGCACCGCGTCCCTTCCCTTGCCGCCAACCATCCTAAATACAAGGATAACGGCCGCTACTGGCAGGGTGGCGTATGGCCGGGAGCGAATTATATGGTGATTACCGGCCTATTGCAACAAGGCTACCGTAAATTGGCTTACGAGATCGCACGCAACCATTACGATAACGTCCTAAAGGTGTATAAGAATACCGGTACGTTCTGGGAATACTACGCTCCGGAGCATGAGGAGCCGGGCTTCATGGCTCGCCCGAATTTCGTGGGCTGGGGCGGACTGGCACCGATCTCCGGCTTGATCGAGCAAATCTTCGGCATCCGCTCCAATGTGTACGAGAAGAAATTGACCGTAGACGTGAACTTGACGGAGGCTTATGGTATCGACCGTTATCCTTTCGGCCTCGACGGTCTGGTAGCGATCAAAGTCAAGGCCCGTTCTTCCGCTACCCAAGAGCCGCAGGTAGAAATTACCAGCGACGTCCCCTTGGAACTAACCGTCCTTTGGGGCGACAAACAGAAGACGGCTAACGTAAAACCCGGCACGCGAACCGTATAAGACAGCAAATCCATAAACATCCAGTTGTAGAGACGGGGCGTGCCCCGTCTCTACAACTGGACTCAAAAAACAATTAGTATATGAAACAGATTCTATCCTTATTTATCACCTCCCTCGCCCTCTGTACGGCTTGCACCTCCCCGAAGGGATCGGACACAGTTCAAGTAGCGGAGACAACCACGGAGCAGACGATTCAGAAAGCCTCCTCCGCAATTCATTACAACGCCTTCTCGCACAATGATTATTGGCGGGAGAGACCTCTGCTGGACGCCTTGTCCTTCCGCTTCAACTGCGTGGAGGCCGATCTGTGGCTGATCGATGGCGAGCTATACGTTTCCCATGATCGCCCGGAACCCAACCCGGCCATTACCTTCGAGAACCTATACCTCAAGCCGCTCGTGGCCCGCATACAAGCGAATGGAGGTAAGGTCTATCCCGATAGCGATCGTCCTTTCTACCTGATGGTGGATTGCAAGGCACAAGGCGAAGAGATGTACAAGCTATTAAAGAAACAGATGGAACCTTACAAGGAATATTTCTGTTCCGTCGATAACGGCGAATATAAAGAAGGTGCCGTCCTCTTCTTCCTTTCCGGTGACCGTCCGAAGAGCAGCCTGCCGAAAGAGAACAGCCGCTTCACCTTCCTCGACGGACAAATAAAGGATCTGGGACAGGGCATCCCTGCTTCCCTCGCTCCGGTCATAAGCGATAATTACTCCGATTTCTTCACTTGGAAAGGCGAAGGTGAGATGCCCGCCGACCAACTACAGAAGATGCGTGAGATCATCCGGAAAGTCCACGATGAGGGAAAACTATTCCGTTGGTGGGGCGCCCCGGATACCGAGCAGTTCAAACGCTTCTTCATCAAAGAAGGCGTAGACTTGGTAGGTGCCGATGACCTGAATGGGTTATACAACGTATTGAACGAGCGTTAAACGAGAATATTACAATAGGCATTATAAGGTTGTTACAATGGGCATTCTAGCATCTTTACAACAGGCATCGTAACAGCCTTATAATGCCCATCATAGTTTTAACATATCACAACCGCTTTTATTCCAACCAAGGCTGCGGATTCAGCTTCGTCTTTTCCTTCCACAATTGGAAATGAAGGATCGTGGAATTACCGTCCTCCGGATCCGAATAGATCCTTCCGATCGCTTGACGGGTAGAGACCCGGTCGCCCGCTTTTACATATACCTGACTCAAATTGCTATAAACCGTCAAGTAGTTACCATGACGAACGATTACGGAATTATTATACCCCGGCACCACGAACACACGCGTCACCTCCCCATTGAATACCGCACGGGCATCCGCCCCGGGTGAGGTCTGGATATCGATACCACTATTACTGGTACGAACATATTTCAACTCCTGATGCTGTTGCTCGCCGAATGTAGAGACGATCGTATGTCTTCCGGCCACCGGATACGGCAAACGTCCCCGGTTATTGGCGAAGTTATCGGACAATTGCTTCTCCGCCTTTGTCATCGCATAGCCCCCTTTCGTATCTGCCACACGTTCCTCACGGATCGGCTCGTTTTTACTCTCCGGTACGGGTTTACCCTTAGCGGCAGCTTGTTCACGGGCACGACGCTCACGTTCCGCACGTTCACGGGCGGCTTTCGCCTCGGCCTCGGCACGGGCGATCTCCTCGGCGATCTGCTTCTCTATCTGTCGGTTTAAAGCCTCGGCTTGACGACGCTTCTTTTGGAGATCCGCCTTCAAATCCTTTTGTCTCTTATTCAATAGCTGGACTTCCTCTTTCTGAGAAGCTTCCTCACTTTCTAGCTTCTTACTCTCTTCTTGACGAGTTCCTAAAAGAACACGCTTCTCGGCACGGGTCTTCTCCATCTCAGCTTGCTTGCGGCTGATCTCGGCCTGCTTTTCAACGATGTCATTCGCTTGCCGCTTCTGCCAATCCGCATATTCCCGCAAATACCGCATACGCCGCATGGATTGAGAGAAACTCTCGGCGGATAGGATAAACAACAATTTATCTTGCGAGCTATGGCGTTTATAAAGCCCTCGCATCGATTTACCGTAATTCGTCTGCTTATCGCCCAGTTCCCGTTTTAAGGTGCGCAACTGGCCTTGGATATTCAAGATATCTTTCTCGATCTCATCCAGCTCTTGATTCAATAAACTGATGACTTTCTTACGCGAAAGAATTTGTTTGGAAAGTAGATTCAAACGGTTCAGGGAAGTTTTAGCAGTCTGGGCCGTCTCTTGTAATAATTTATTCGTCTCCTCGATATCGGCCAACGCCTCCTTGCGCTGCTGCTCCAACTGACGGACAGCGGCGGATTTCTGACCGTAAACCACGGTAGATAAAGACAATGCCAATAGAACGATCCAGACGTACCTCATGATAGATTATTGATTCAGATTCGTAATCGTTTTCAATACTTGCGCAAAGGTAATACGCTTATATTTAGAAGGAACCGAGAAATCCAACTTGAGCGGCTCGTCCAGTTGGATACGGGAGTAATGGATCTTCACCCCACCCTCGGGATTCCCGTTCTTCAACACCTGCACATCCATCAACATCGGGAACGGCTGCCGATCCACCAAGCGAAAATCCTCGTACAGCCATTGCAAGGCATAACGATCGGAAGGATCCGCTACATAGGTAGAGAGAAGTTTCTCCTCGCCGTCCGCCTTAAAGGTATAGAATAACCCCATGGCATCCTTCGTCTTGATCTCGGCGACCGGACCTTCTTGATTCAGCTTAAACCGATTATAATGCTTACGGGAAACGCCTTGCTCCCCCGGGATAAACAGATGATTCGTGAAAAGAGCCTGCAAATTATAGAAGTTGAACTCGATCGGAGTCTGTCCTTGCAAATTGGAATAATTCTCGATCATATAGCGTTTATTCATGCGGTCTACCACTTTGATCGTATCCCGGCTCAACTCGATACGGAAGATCTCGATCCCGAGAAATGGCTGTACCGACAGCTGGAAAGCGCTATCCTTGACCATCTTCATATCCACCCGAGAACTCATTTGCTTACCGGGGATATCCAGATCCACGTTCAGCCGGGCCGTCAAGGTACGGAACTGGAAGGATTGATCCTCCACCGACTGGAAGAACTCATTATGAGCCTTCACGCTAGCGGATTCCACCGTCCCGACTTTCTTGGACGATTTACAGCCTGTCAACATCGAAAGTAAAAGACCTCCACATAACAGGAAGGTCAAGAAATAGTCTCTTTTCATTTCGCGTTCTCGTCTTCTATATATTGTTGCTCGGCGATCTTACGGTTCAAGATCTCGGAATCCTTCCCCATCTCTTTCGCCTTTTTCCATTGCTCCACCGCTTTTTCCTTATCACCGTTCATGAAAAGGATGTCCCCATAATGATCCACGAGTTCGGCGCTCTTTGTCTTATCTTTCTCCAAAGCGCTCTCGATATAGATTTTCGCCAAGGTATAGTTTCCTTGTACGAAGAAGATCCAAGCGTAGGTATCCAGATACGTGGCGTTGTCCGGTTCCAGCTTGATACATTGGGCGCTCATACGCTCCGCCTTCTTCAAGTCTTTCTTCTCCAAGGAAAGGAAGTAACTGTAGTTGTTCAGTACGACCACGTTCTTGTCATTGTACTTCAATGCCTCATCGTACGCTTTATACGCTTGATCCAATTGCCCCATCTGGTAATAAATATCACCGATCTGGCCGTAGAAATCAGATTTCAGCGGCAGGTTCTCCTTCGGGATGATATTCAAGCCCGCATAATAGGTATTCAAGGCTTCTTGATATTTCTGTTGTTGGTAGTAAGCGATACCCAGATAGAAGTAATATTCCGGCGACTCGGGGAAAAGCTCCATACAAGCCGTACAGATACGGATGACCTCCGGGATATCCTCCCCTTTCAAAGCCAAATTCAGCAATTGCTGCCAAGCCCCGGCGTTACTCGGTTCCATCTCGGTTACCAACTGGAACTGGAATTTCGCCTCCTCTGTCTTTCCTTGGGCCATCAAGAGACCGCCATACATCAGCTTTAAGTCAATATCCTCCGGATGTTGCTCCAAAAGAGTTTGGAATAAATGGTTTGCGTTCTCGGTTCCCTGCTTCGTTTGTTGCAGTTTCAAGATATACCGGGAAAGGATGTTCACTTTCGTCTCCACGTCCAGCTTCTCGTTTACCAAAGCGCTACGGATTTGTTGCTCGGCGGCCTCCTTATCTCCTTTCGCCTCGTAGTAATTGGCCATAGAGACGATATAATAAGGGTCAGTCGGATCAATCTCATTCGCTTTTTGATAGCAAGCCAAAGCCTTGTCCATCTCCCCGTTTTCCAAATGAAGATCACCCAATACGATCTGGTAACGGGCCTCCATAGGATATTTAGCCGCTAGCTTCTCGATCTCCTTGAAAGCCTCTTCCGGTTTCTCCAACTGGACGTACAGTTTGTATTTCTGCATGGAGATCGCCTCGTTCATACCCATAACCGACTCCAAGGCGTCATAAGCCTCGATCGCCTTCCCGATCTCGCCGGCTTGCGTCAAGGCATCGGCCAGATAATAATTCAGCTCCTCCTTCTCCGGATAATCACGAACCAGTTCCTCGTACTCCTCGGCGGCTTCGCCATACATACCCAGATTCCGGGTGATAGACGCCAATGCCATTTTATACGTGAAATTATCCTTGCTGTTGGCTACGGCTCTTTTCAACATCTCGACCGCTTTCTCCGGACGGTTCAACTGTACATAAAAAGAAGAAAGCTCATACAAGACCGGAGCCGCCGTCGAGTCAATCGCCAAGCAATGGTTGAAGGCATCATAAGCGGCGTCAAATTTCCCGGCGTTCTTCAAGTTCAAGCCCTCATAAAAGAAGTAATCGAATTTACGTTGATCCTTCTCCGTTTCTGTAGCACCAGCCGGGAGCACAGCGACCAACGAGAGGAAAGAGATGAGATATATCAGTTGCTTAAACATCCTATTATTCTTGTTAACCTTATTATTCTTATTCTTTTCCGGTATGACCGAATCCCCCGGCTCCCCGCTCCGTATCATCCAACGTCTCCACGAGTTCCCAATCCACATGGCTATGAGCGGCTATAACCATTTGGCAGATACGCTCACCATCATTCACCGTAAAAGGCTCGGAAGATAGATTCACGAGAATGATACCGATCTCCCCCCGATAATCGGCATCGATCGTACCCGGCGTATTCAGCAGGGTTATCCCATGCTTTAAAGCCAGCCCGCTACGAGGACGCATCTGGGCCTCATAGCCTTCCGGCAGCGAGATATAAAGTCCGGTCGGGATTAATTTACGTTCCAACGGTTTCAACACAACCGATTCCGACAAATTCGCCCGGATATCCATCCCGGCAGATAAAGGAGTCGCATAACCCGGCAGCGGGTGATGCGATTTATTGATAATTCTTACTTTCATATATTATCTTATTTTCTTTATTCCCGAACGGAGACTATTCGGATTACACCGAGTGCTCCAAAACGAAGCGATAAAGACCATATCATCATCTATATAATAAATAACCTTATAATTCTTATGAACAACCAAACTGCGATACTCTCGTTCAAGCCCTCTCAAAGCAGGTTCAATCTTACCTAAACGAGGGAAAACAGACAGCCGCTCATTTGTTCTCTGCACTTCGTCCACAAAACGAATCACGGCCTTTTCCCCAAAAGCAAGAAAACCAAACGATATCGCTTCCTTAAACAACACCTTAGCCTCATCAAGCCAAACTACTTGCATAAGAACGGATATTCATTTCTTAGCTCTTGAAAGACTTTCTCGCTCGGGGTAAAACGTCCAGCGACACGATCCTCTTCAGCCCTCCCTAGACTTTCTTTCAATTGAGCGATCGAATGAGGTAATGCCGGTACATCTCCAAACAAACTATCAGAAACCTCTTGTCTTTCTTGAAACTTTACTTTTACTTTTCTTACAGCATCAAGAATCGCTTCCATAAGCTCCTCATTACCTAAGGCACTCATGGTTTCCTCTATATATACATATTTCAATTCATTTACTGTCATACTTCTTAATAGGTTCTAATCCTTGATCTCCACAAAGGTAATGAATTAACTAATTAACCCAATCCCCGTTCTCTTTTATTAACTGAACTAAACGTTCTACAGCGTCTTCCTCGGGGATATTCTTGAGGACACATTCCTTACCTTTATACAGGCTGATTTGTCCACGTCCGGCACCCACATAACCATAGTCGGCATCGGCCATCTCGCCGGGGCCGTTTACGATACAGCCCATGATACCGATCTTCAAGCCTTTTAAATGGGAAGTAGCCTCCTTGATACGGGCGATCGTTGTTTGTAGGTCGTACAAGGTACGTCCGCAACTCGGACAAGAGATATATTCCGTCTTACTGATACGGGTTCTTGTAGCCTGCAAGATCCCGAACATACAGCGATCCGAGACAACCGCCTCGCATCCCTCATTGTGCAGCATCAAGCCATCCCCAAAACCATCCAGCAAAAGCGTACCGAAATCGGCGGCGGATTTCAGTTGCAACAACTCCACATCCGTCTCCCGGAAATCACGATGCAAGACAACCGGCACGTCACAACCCGCCATCAGCAATTTATGCATAGCCGCACGTTGCGAGCCAACCCCATTCCGATGATGTGTACTTAATAAAACCACCACGGTCTTATCCGCTTTCAAGATCTCCAACATACGATCCGTAAGATCCATATACGTCAGACGGATAAACTTAAGCGGACAATCGTAATCCTTTAACTCCTCCGCTTCCGAGGCGATGAAGCAAGGAAAAGCATTCGGACGCTCTTTCCAAAAATGAGCGTCTACCAATAAACGGAAATTATCCGGCAAATTATCCGGATCTTCCTTTCCTATATATATATAGTCCGGCAAGGACAAATGATCAAACTCAAAATCCCCGTTACTACGATCGGAGATCACGACTGGCGGGAAAGTACCTCCGATACCCTCCACCACACGGCTTATACGACGGCATGTCGCCACCGTATCGAAACCGGGAGCCATCGAAGCCTCGATAGGACGATGATTTTCCCGTTCCCTAATATAATCCACCAATTTACGCGCTACCGGCATTTCCGCCTCGGGGTCCTCACTCAAGGAAACCCGGATCGTATCACCGATACCGTCACATAGAAGCGTACCGATTCCGACAGCGCTCTTGATACGCCCGTCCTCACCGTCACCCGCCTCCGTTACCCCAAGGTGCAAGGGGTAATGCATATTCTCGGCCTCCATCGTACGAACCAACAACCGCACGGTCCTTACCATGACAACGGTATTGGAAGCCTTAATCGAAATAACCACATCCGGGAAATTCTCCTCCCGGCAAATGCGAAGAAACTCCATACAACTCGCTACCATCCCCTCGGGCGTATCACCATAACGGCTCATGATACGATCGGAGAGCGAGCCATGATTCACACCGATACGAATAGCGGTGCCATGTGCCTTACAAATATTCAAGAAAGGGACGAACCGCTCACGGATCTTCTCGATCTCGGCGGCATATTCCTCATCCGTATATTCAAGATGGCTGAATGTCTTTACCTTATCTACATAGTTTCCCGGATTGATACGTACCTTTTCCACCTCACCGGCGGCGGCATCAGCCGCTCTAGGATTAAAATGGATATCAGCGACCAAAGGAGTCGTATACCCTTGTTCATTCAATTGTTTACGAATCTCGCCCAAGTTTCGGGCTTCCCGTTCCCCCTGTGCCGTAAAACGCACATACTCAGCTCCCGCCTCGATCATACGGATCGCTTGAGCTACCGCCGCCTCCGTATCCATCGTTGATACATTAGCCATGGATTGAATACGGATAGGATTCTCACCTCCCATGGGTGTGTCACCGATTTGGGCAACGGATGATTTACGGCGGTTGTAATTAAAGTAAGCCATTGTTAATTGAAAATTGAGAATTGAAAATTGAGAATGAGTGTTGAGAACTGAAAACCTAAAGAGAGACTTTCTCCTTAATTTTCAATTCTCAACTTTCAACTTTCAATTAATTAGTTTTGTATTTAAAAGAAACCTTAGCCAACTCCTCGTTAGCCTTCACGATTTTCTTCTTCAAATCCTCCTTATAAGCGGATAGCTTCTCCTGAAGTTGCTCGTCGCCGACGGCAAGCATCTGCACCGCAAGGATACCAGCGTTCAAAGCGCCATTGATGCCGACAGTAGCCACAGGGATTCCCGGAGGCATCTGTACGATAGCCAACAAGGCATCCATACCGTCCAGCGTAGAGTTAATAGGCACGCCGATCACGGGAACCGTCGTCATGGAAGCGATCACACCGCAAAGATGAGCGGCCATTCCGGCAGCGGCGATGATAACCTTGATTCCACGTCCTTTAGCTCCTTTGGCGAAAGCCTCCACCTCAGCGGGAGTACGGTGTGCGGATAGAGCATGCATCTCGAACGGGATCTCCATCTCATCCAAGAACTTAGCCGCCTTCTCCATAACGGGTAGATCCGAGGTACTACCCATGATAATACTTACAACAGGTGTCATTCTTATTTAGCGATTAATTTTTGATAGTCTTCAGCGGATAATAGTTCCTCCAACTCAGAAGCGTCCGTAAGAGAAATCTTGATTAACCAACCTTTACCATAAGCGTCTTCATTAACCAATTCAGGAGCGTCTTCCAATTCAGCGTTTACTTCCAAAACCTCTCCGCTAACCGGCATGAAAAGATCGGAAACAGTCTTAACAGCTTCAATCGTACCGAACACCTCTTCTTGAGCGACGGTCTCCCCCTCTGTCGTAATGTCTACATAAACGATCTCACCTAGCTCGCCTTGAGCGTAATCAGTAATACCAACATAAGCTACGTCACCTTCTACACGAATCCACTCATGGTCTTTTGTGTACTTTAAATCTGCAGGAAAATTCATAATTTTAGTGTTTTTATTAGATGAATAAATAGATATAACTCATTAATGAGGCTACAAAGGTACATATAAATCCCAGACAAAACCCCGCATATACCTGCATTGGTGTATGCCTTTTTAAAAAGATACGCGAGGTACCTAATAAACCGGCCACGATCAACACGACTATAAAAGCCCAGTAGGGATTTATCATATGGATACGCGCCACTCCCATAACACCGCCCAGTAACCCGCCGATACCAATGGCATGCGCGCTAATCTTCCAAGCAAAATTGATGCATAAGGCGATTACCAAGGCTACGCAAGCCCCGATCAGCATCGCTAACAACCAAAACGGCATCAGCATCTTATACAGGAAAAAGATACATACCAAGATGGAAGTGATAAAAATCAGATAAGGAACCACCCGCTCCTTCCGGTCGGAAAGCTCTATATCGCCGGCCGCGCCATTTTTCACCAATAAGAAGATGAAAAGCCCGGGAACTATCGCTGTCGAAATAAAGGTACCTCCGGCAATCAGCAGCTTCACAGGTAACGGGTAAATGGCGAGAAATGTAAACATCAACGCCAACACGATCCCATAGGTCACCATAAGCAACGGATGGAACACGAAGGATATTATATTCGAGAATAGTTTCATACGCTTTTATATTTCTTTTCTCAGACGAGCTACCGGAATCCCCAGTTGCTCCCTGTATTTCGCTACCGTACGCCGGGCGATGACATACCCTTTTTCTTTCAGGATCGTAGCCAACTCCTCATCGGTCAACGGTTTTCGTTTGTCTTCGGCATCTACATGTTCTTTCATGATCTTTTTCACCTCACGGGTCGAGATCTCCTCGCCGGTATCGGTCTGCATAGACTCGGAGAAAAAGTATTTCAACGGATAAATACCGAAATTCGTTTGCACATATTTACTGTTACTTACCCGGGAAATAGTGGAGATATCATATCCCGCACGCTCCGCTACGTCTTTCAAGATCATGGGATGGAGGGTAGCCTCATCGCCTGTCAGGAAAAAGTCCCGTTGTAAATAGATAATCGCCTCCATGGTACGCTGCAAGGTCTCATTACGTTGCTTGATAGCGTCGATGAACCACTGGGCGGAATCCAACTTTTGTTTCACGAACTGTACGGCATCCCGCCTCTCAGCGGTTTGGTTCGCCTTATTCGCCGTATAATCCTGAAACATCTCGGCATACTCCCGGTTGATACGCATATCCGGTACCCCCCGGTTATTCATGCTCAAGATAAGCTCTCCATTATGCGCTTCCACCACGAAATCCGGGATGATCTGGCTCATCGCCACTTCCATAGAACCACCCCAACTACTTCCGGGTTTCGGATTTAACATAGTAATCTCGTGAATGACCTTCTTTAACGTTTCCTCATCGATATCGAGACCTCGTAAGATCTTATCGTAATGTTTGCGGGTGAACTCCTCGAAATATTCGGTCAAAACACGAATCGCCAAATTTGTAACCGGAGTATTCTCCTTCTTATCCAGCTGGATCAACAGACATTCTTTCAAGTCACGGGCACCTACCCCGGCAGGCTCAAAATCTTGGATGATATTCAAGATAGACTCGATCTCCTTCTCATCTACCTCTTGTCCGGCTTGGAAGATCAAATCGTCCGCTATCGCCGAAAGGTCCCGGCGCAAATAACCGTCATCATCGATATTTCCAATGATATACTCCGCTATTTTCATTTGCTTATCCGGTAAATCCCTTAACCCGAGCTGCTGTAACAGAAACTCATTCAAGGATTGGCTTACGGAGAAGGGGACATCCTCTTTCCGTTCCGCACGCTCGGTCATTTCCCGTAGCTTATAATCAGGTATATCGTCTTCCGTTAAATAATCTCCCAAAGAAAGGTCGGTCTCAGTATCAACAGAAGGGATCTCTTCTCCCCCCTCCTCGCTTTCAGTTCGTTCAAAATCATCAACAGGCTCTTTTCCTTCCTCCAAGGCTGGGTTATCTTCCAGCTCATGCTTCACACGTTCTTCCAACTCGATCGCGGGAAGCTCCAGAAGCCGTATCAACTGTATCTGCTGAGGGGATAGCTTTTGCTGTAACTTTTGTTGTAACTGTTGCTTTAACATAATCTAAATCATTGCACTGTAAGGGCAGGACAATCACCCGCCCTCTTATTTATCAACATGCAAATATAAGTTTTTAGTTTTAACAGTACAGCTATTAAACTATAATAGTTCTAAACAAGGTGCATGATGGACCCTAGCGACTTTAAAATCCTTCCTTCACGATCCGTTTGATCGGGAGGAAGAATCGTTCGATCAGACGTAATTCTTCCGTTACGATCTCTGCGGAGGCTTGCGTCTCGGGCGAGACGGGCAGGTCATGAAAGCCTCGATGCGGTCATGGTCTCCGATGCGCTGCATGATATCGCC
>NZ_QTLP01000021.1:0-98760 GCF_003635405.1 Parabacteroides sp. AF39-10AC
AAGAACTTGTCAAGTTCGTGTTTCTCGGCAAAGTCCTTGACGCTCGCCCTTAATTGCTCCTCACTCTGACAAAGAGTGAGGAGGTTCATAAATTCAAGGAACATCGTGGGGATTTTATCATCCCATAGGAAAACCATGCTTTCAAATCTTACTTCCATAATGTTAGTTGTTAGATGTCGATATTATGCCGCTTTCATCCGCTGGCGGATAAGGTTGGCGTTCTTGTTCACAAGGGCGATGATGCGGTCGTGGTATTCGGAGTTCTCGTTGCATACGCCACGACACTGCACCACCTCAAAAGTTTTTAGTGACACCTCTATCGTTTCAATTCGTTTTCCGTCAATGGTGGCGGATAGGATAAGGGAGTCTTTTCGTTTGTGGTAACCGCCCACACAATGGTGCATCGTCCTTCCTTCCTCTGCCATTTCTTCCACGCTCTCTATGACTTTGACGCAAATAAGGCTGTCGGTAAAGGCAAGTCCGAAGAATATGCCCTTAGCTTTCAGATATTGTTTCTCGTCCTCAATCGCTTTCCTGCGTTGCTGTTCAGTCCGCTCATGTTTCCTTTGCAGGTTGCGCTTTGCCACCAACTTGTCGTGTTCAACTTTGAGGTCGGCAGGGCAAACGTATTTCGGGCTGTTTGTGTCCTTGCCGAAATGACGCAGGAGGTCTATGGTGTCACGCCACATTGAGCCGTCCTCAATAGTATAGCCGTTGCGGATACATATCTTGATTGAAGCCCAATACTCTCCAATATTGAAAGAGTGGTACAGATAGTAGCGCAACATGGGATATTGCCCTGCCTTCAACAGCGTTTCCGCACGGCTGTCCGACAATAATGCCGGTATTAGTTTGGTGGGTACAATGTCGTGGAAATTGCCGTTAAAGCCGTTTCTGCGGAGCGTCGGCAACACCTTATATCTTGGATATATCGGGGAATATGAGATATGGCGGTACGCTTCATTGTCATTGCGGATAGCAAAAGGAGAAGCGAATGAGAACGTGTCGATGTAGCATCCCAATGTGCGTGGAATGGCAACAACAGCCTTACGCCCTTGTTCATTCCACCAATACTGCCCGATTTCAAGGGCATAGGACTTGGCATTAACCCCTTTCTCCATACCCACGACAAGCAAGAACATTCGTAGCACTTGGTATTCTCCGCTTGTGGTAAGGGTTGTGAAATACTGCTTTTGTCTTACCTTGCGCTGATAGGTGAGGCAGACTTTCAAACTTGCTCCACATTCGGGACACGTACAATGCTCGGTCTGCTCCGTCATTACCCAACTATGACCGCAATCCATACAAGTGGTACGACCTTTCGGCAAGCGGTGTGCATAATGCTCCACGCAATTACGGAATGCCCAATTTATCTGTATCGGGGTTATCGGGCGTAGTTTCTTGCTTTGGGCAAGAACTGCTTTTTCAAATTTGTTTCTCGGTTTCATAAGCCAAAATCAAATAATGAGGGTTGAACTTGGGTTTCTGTTTTCGCCTTTGTCGGCTTGGTGCGGTTCTGCAACTTGCGGAGTTCCTCGTCTTGGTATCTGCGGACTGCCTGCTGACGTGCTTCTGCTTTTTCCTCTGCCGTGAGTTCCACAATGTGGTTCACCGCCACTTGGCATTGGATAGGCTTGCCCACCTCAATCTCGTTCTCGTCATAGTAGTGTACTGCTTGTCCGTATATCTCTCCGTCCGTGAAGCCGTTACAACCGCTTTTCTGCACATAGTTCAGAATGTAGGTTACGCAATCGTCAATGTTCTTGGCTGGATTGCGGTAGTTCTTCGCAAAGAGCGTGTCTTCCTCCGCACGTTGTTCCAAATACATCTGTATCGTTCTCTTGAAATGGTCTGTTCCTTTCATATCGCTGTCGTTTTTATGAGTTGTCAAATAGTATGTTTCAAAATCTCCCTCCAATAAATCGGCTCAACCTCGCTCAATAGGAAGTCTATAAAGTCCTTCCGTGCGTTCTTGTTCAGTTCGTGGTAGAGTCCACGGAACACGGACATATTGCCGTTGAGGTATGTTTCCACCATGTACTCGAAGATGTTGCCCACCTCGTAGTATCTGCATTGTTGCTCCACTGTCTTGCTTCTTCTCTTTGCCATGTCGGTAGGGATTAAAGGGTGAATAACCAAAGAATGAAGCCGAAGAACAGGATAACGGAAAGAATAGCCACGATTACCCCTATTGCCACTCGGAACACTCCGTTTATTATCTCTCTGACGATGTACCAAAGGATGCCGGACACCCAAAAGGCGGTGCGCATGATTAGGGTGCATATCGCAAGCCCTATGTATTGCGCCATTTGTCTGAAATTTACCGTTGCTGTCATAGCCGTATCATTTGTTAAGTTCCACGATGCTGTCTATCCTGCCGTATAGGAAACTGCGGAGTGCGGTCTTGTCGGTAGCCTTGTATTCCGCCCAATGTCCATACTGCTTTACAATGTAGGTTCGGAGAATGTCGGAAAAGTCAAACATCCAACCTTGCAAGGGTACTGCGCTCTTGAAATAGGTGTTGCTGTTCACGTTGCGTGTAAGCCAATCCTTTTCTTCTCGGCTCAATTTCTCACCATTGTTCAGTTTGGTGCGAAGTCCGTACACCTTGCTGCCTTGCAGGTTCTCCAAACTTGGTACTTCCCATGCCACGAATTTTGTTGCTATTGCCGTTCTCATATCCGTTTTGTTTTTGATTTTTTGTTTTTTAATGCGGATTCAAGAGCTGAGGGAGTTGAGTTTCAAACTATCTTATCTGCCTCTCGTTTATCCGACATTTTTTTTAATGCGTCTTTCTGTCGCATCGGTCGTTTTCGTTTCGGGTGCTTAAAAAGGTAGGGATTAGGGAATGCAAGGTTTTTCGGAAAAATACTACCCGAAAGGCTGGAGATTTTTCCAGAAAACAGGAGGCTTGACCTTGCTTTCCCGTACAATCCCGGAGTTACCTTTGCACCCAGCACGAAAATGACTGCCTGATGCGGCTCACTGAAAGGCGCGAAAATGGAGGTAAACGGAAGTGGAGGCAGATTAGACAGGAAAACTTCAAAAGAGAAATCCGTGAAAAAGACATCCCCAACAGAAAAGAACATAGCCGGTAGCGTGAAACCGAGCAAACCATCGGCAAGGAAGTATGTTTTTATCTGTTTGGCCAAACGTGTTTGGTCGGATGGATAAAATCATTCTTCCCGGTTTGTCTGCCGTGAGTGACGGCTTGTTCCATTTATGGAATGTGCGGTCATACACGGCTTTCCGCTTCCGGCTCAAAAGGACAACGAAAAAAGAAAAATCGTCAAAACCCCGTAAAAGCACCTCTTTGGCATAAGCACAAAAGAAAGGGGCCTTGTCTCATCAGTCTAAACTATTGTTTAGGCATGAGGCAAAGCCCTTTTCTCCGCTTATGCGGCAGTCGGCACACGTTCGTTCAAAATCTTTTTGGGCGATGGTGTGCTGACGGATAAAATCGCTTTTACGGAAAAACTTGTGTGAGAAGAAAAAATCAGGAGATTCATTTCTAAATCTCCCGTTTTATTGTTACTTTTGCATACGAAGAGTTCTTTGAAGGTTACGCAACGCACAGAAGAATAATGCAGTAGATAACTAACTAATTCGTAACCTATTACTATTATGAGCGATTACCCAATGCTCATTTCCAATAAATTACACTCTTTTCGTAACTTCTAAAAGCAAGTATATAAGTTATCACATCATACAATCGCATCTAAAATATTAAAAATCTTGATTGCCGCTAATTAGACAAGACGGCAATCAAGATTAATTCATTTATTCACTTCAGAAACCTCTCTAGCTCTTATTATTCTACCGCCACATAAATCTGAGTCAATAAATCCTCCGGCTTCGTATTACGAGGATCATTCAAGTAGATCTCGCCGCTAGGCACTTCCCGTAAGGAAAGGCCCATTTCGGGGAGATATTTACCGTAAAGCGTATCATACACAGCCCCTAATTGCTGATAAGTTCCCTTATAAAGAGCGACCATAAAACGCCCTTCCAATACCTTTTTCGTACCAATCTCCCCTTTAGGGCAAACCGCAGGAGCGACTTCCATACAAATATCGGTACGCAGCTTATCCGGTGAGGTCACTTTCGGATCATCATGGTACAAGCAGATCGGTGAAAAACTCAATGGCTGAATGTTTTGCTCCTTGGCGAATTGGAGCAAGCGCATCCAAGTTCCCGGATAATCGATTTCTTTATACCCTCCGTTTAGACGAATGTAGGCTACTTGTTTGCCGGGTAAATCTTTTACCTCGACCTTCAATTCCATATCGGGCATTATTCTATTCGGTTCCATAATTACATAATCTTTATTGTTTCTATATTCATTTGGAGAAATCCCATAAAACTGGCGAAAAACCTTAGACAAAGAAGAGGGTACGTCATATCCTACCTTATAGGCGATCTCCTTGACAGGTATTTCCGTGTAACGCAAAAGCCGAGCGGCCGTCTCGACCCGCATCCTAACGATAAACGTACCAACCGGTTCCCCTAAGAACTCCGCGAAGATCCGATGAAAATGCCAACGAGAGAATCCGGATATCTCCGCCAGCTTATTTAGATCGATATCCTCGCCTAAGTGATTATTTATGTATTCAACCAATACATTGATACGTTGTTGATACTCTGTCTTTGTCGTTGTCTTTATTCGCATGATTCTTAGGATTTCAAGGCAAAAGTAGAAGAATTATCCCGAACACACTTTTCCGATATTGCTAAAATGAACTATAAAGTAAAGATATCGTTTATTCAGCCCAAATCCGTTATCTTTACCATCTAAATTAAAATAGGAAACAATAACATGTTGAAAATAACAACGCCTAGATTGGTAAAAAACTTACGGGAGGATGTGGACTGGATGGATTGTATATCCAGACAAGAGGATGATTTTACAGAATGTTCTTTCAATGGATTATGCGTCGAGGACGTATCTAAACAGAACCTATCCGTTAATTCCTGCTTATTCACCAATTGTGGTTTCATTGCTTGCAATTATCGTAAATCTCAGTTTAGCGATGTGGTATTTAAGAACTGTGACCTATCAAATATAAATTTATCCGGATGTGGCTTTTACCGGGTAGAGTTCATTGGGTGTAAACTTACCGGAACGAATTTCTCCGAATCAATCTTTAATCATACTACCATCCGGGATTGCAAAGGAGATTATGTAATCTTCTCCATGAGCAAACTCCGGAACGTATCTTTTAATCAATGCTTTTTACGAGGAGGCGGATTGGACAATTGCCAATTCACGAACGTAGAATTCGAACATTGTAATTTAGTAGAGGCCGAGTTTCACCGGACCTCTTTGAAAGGGATCGATCTTACTTCCTCCGAGATCGCCGGTATACGTATTGGCTCGATTCCCGGAGGAGAGTTGAAAGGTGCTACCGTAACCTCCTTACAAGCACTGGACATCGCTAGAATATTAGGTATTACGATCAAGGATTAAAACTCCGGATGGCGTTTTAACCACACAACCGCATAGGAACAGGTAGCCAAAGGGCGCAACCCCTGTTTCTTCGCGTATTTATAAGCTGTTTCAACAAGAGTCGCCGCAATCCCACGCCCTTCCAAGTTTTTTGGGACAATGGTATGGATAATGTCCAAGGCATCTCCTCTTAAACGATATTCCACATAGGCTGTCAAGCCGTCTTCTACTACCTCGAAACGATGTTTCTCCGGATAGTGATTTACTGTATATTCCATTATTTATTCTTTTAAAGGTTCTATTTCCTTATTATTTGTATCAATCTCCTCCCGCTTATCCTTCTTTTTATCGAGACCGAAAAAGCGCTTTACCTTCGTGAAGAAACCTGCCACTTTCAAGGCCGCATCCTGTTCTTTTTTCGAGACTCCGACTGATTCCACCAAGGCTGGTCTTAGCATCTGCCATAGATAGTTAAACGTGGAATGATACGGATCTCGCACAATTTCCATATCGACCTTACGCAATTTACTATCTTTTCGCTCCGGATGAGCCGGATTATTATCCCGTAGAACTAAGTTCGCCAATCTCGACAAGAAACCTTTTTGTGTGGTCTCTCCGTCTTTCTCTTTCAATAAAGCCACTTTCAATTTCCGGTACGGGAAGTCTAACCGTATCCGTCCTTTCCGGCTTGAGGCATCCATATGAAAGACCACATCCTGTGCCCAACCGCTCACTACTTCCGCCGGCGCCAGAGGTTTTACGATCTCATTCAAGGAAAGCAGGTCTAGGCTATCCAAACGGGCATCCAATAGAAAGCGGTCGTATAATGAATCTACCGGGAGTTGCCATGTAGCCGTAAAATGCCCCGATCCCATCAGGTTCCCGTCCGCATGCAATCTGATGAATTGCTCCGGATAGGAAACGATATTGGTCAAACCTGAAAATTGGCCATTCATATCGGTAAAATAAAGCTTACCGGGCTTATCACCTTTAACGGGTAATTCCTCATAAACCACGGAGAAATTGGCAACGGAAGCGGTATCTATCTTGAAACGGACCGGAGCCTTTTGCAAACCCTCATAAATCATCGGGACGATATGAGGCTCCACCGGGATCTTCCGGTTCTTTAAGTTTTGTAATAAGACATCGTTTATCCAGAGCCCTCCCACATGTAATTCCTTGGTTGAGAAATATCCGGGAATATCCACGTCGGTCAATCTCACGTTCCCAACCTTCACGTCAAACCAATCTTGATGCTTAGGCTGTTTATAAGCGAATTCCATTTTAGAATAAGGCGAGACTAAATGTACGTGATCCAACCTCAAACCTGACTCTCTCAAATCCAGCCCCCCGATTTTCAAACGGTAGAAGCCGTTATCCAACGGTATATCGATATCCTTCGTCTGTAGCTGAAGATCACCTAATTGAAACGTCTTCTTCTTCAAATCCACAAACACATTCTCCAAAGCCAATTGGATATCCTTTTGGCTCTCAGTCCGCAATATTGTCGTATCCGATCCCCAAGACATAGAAAAATCACCATCGGATAAATCAAATCGGTCAAACCCGATCTGATAGATGCTATTCTTGGGAATCCGGATTCCCGTTAAAGAAATCAATGGGGTTGAAAAACGTATCGAGTCCTTTTTAGCGGCCAGGGTCACATCCTGTAGACGGAAAGAGCCGTTTACGGTGGATAGCGAACCTTTTCTTATAGTCACACGCAGATCCTTTCCCGGTAAGTAGTTATCGAAATCCCGGAAACTAAGACCAAAATGATCATACTTGAAAAACAATTGCCCACTCCGGTTCGTTTGCTCATCCACCAAGAAATTCGTAGCAAAGAAATTAAGGCCGTTGAGTCGGTACCGGGTCGTGTCATTTATCTCACGATCCTCCAATGTCACATTTGCGTTCTGAATCTGGATCTTACGGATGGAAAGATACCGAAGGAAAGGATTTAACAAACTCTCCACATCCACACGGCTATTTACAGATGTGCTTTTCCCTTTATCCGGAGATTCAACGGAGGGCGTTTTATAATAAACCAAGCGAGGCGACCGAACCTTCAGTAAATCTGCGCTAACACCTTTGTCGTACGCCAACCCGTCTATCCGGATCGTATCGATACTTCCCGACAAATAATCATTACGGGAGCGGACCGACAACGGACGTAGTCGCATGCTATCTATATGAAACGAACCTAAGGCCGTATTCATCGCCAAACGCTTGATATCGAACCGATGATTACGAGCCCTCATGATCCCTTGTATATCATTCGCCTCAAACGCAATGGAACGAAAATAATTCAGTTCCTCGCCCGGAGCTACCAAGGAGTCGATCAGAAGACCTTCCGCATGGAAATTAAACTCAGGGATCGAGAAGTCCTCTATCTGCCCTTTCAAGGCTAAGGAATAGTGAAGGGCGGTTCGCTCTATTCGTATTTGATCCACGGATATACTATGTAGTACCGGAGAGATCACATCATATAACGATAAGGCTTGCACCAAAGAATCCACATCGGCATTCGCCTGCTTCTTCTCCCGAGTCAAGTCATACACCTTGATATCCGAAGATTGTATCTCAAAATTACGGGCGGACAAATAGTTCAAGGCTTCTTCCCGTCTAAAGTGAATCCCTTGTATCTCTACGGTTTGCACTTTCCCTTCCAGATAATTCGTAGGTTTCCGATTGGTCTCCCCCCACAATAATTCTTGCGGAAGCAATTGGATTTTTTGGATATAGATAATGGAATCTTGGGTACTGAGGCATATACTATCCGTCTCCAACCTAAAATCATTATTTACCAACAAGGTTTGCGGCTGGTTCGTGACAAAATCGAAGTTATCGCAATACAACAGCTTCCCGCTCCGTGAAGAGGTAGAATCCAACATAAAACCATACGCATGGAAACTTACGTTATTCAACGTATAGATAATCGGCGAGACTTGGTTTTCCACATTATAAGAGATACTGGCATTTTCCAAGTTCAAGGTCTTTACGCTCAGGGCATCTATGTATGGAGAGATCACCTCGTACAAGGTCTTCGATTCGGCATGCTCTACCGTATCTGCCGCCAGTCCGGAAACTAACGGGTTTGATCCGGAAGAGCCGTATACACGAACCTCCGGCGAGCGGATCTCAAAGGTATTGAAATGGAGTTGCCGGTAATTCCATCGCCATACCAAATTAATTCCCTTAAAATCTATCACCTCAATCCGGGTACTTACATAGGTATCGGGCAAGCTATCCAAGGCGGCCCAATGTTCAAAGACCTTAGAGTCCGGCTCCAATGAAATACCCTCTAGCCTTAGCTCTCCCTTGAAGAAGCTAATAGAAAGCTTATCGAAAGAAAGGCGATAAAAACCATCCGTAGCATTCGCCGTACGCTCTATCAGTTCTCTTTTCAGGTACCGCTCCAAACGACCTGTCAGGAAAAGATTCAAAACTAGGAACAATACAGCCAGCGATAAAACAGCGATCACCGTATGTTTCAATATCTTCCTTATCCTAGAACTCATCCTTTCCTTGATTTTTGCGATATAAACTTCTTTTTATAAAAACAAAATAGACCCGTTTATGTTGCCTTTCATCTAATAAAAAAGCCCCGGAGTCTATTAACCCCGAGGCTTACGATCTATCGATTGTTACTTCATTTTACAAAAGGAGCCTTGATCAAATAGTCGGCGCAATCCTTCACACCCGCAAATTGAGTACGTCCGTCCGGCATCTGCTCCAACTCTACGAAATAGTCTTTGATTCCGTTTGCGTACATTTGCTTGAATATCATCTCAAAGTTCATCATACCACTTTGGCCGAATACAGCACGATCCTTGATATGTAATACCTTGATACGATCCGGATGTTTCTGCATATACTCGACAGGATCGTTTTGTCCCATGACAGTCCAATAAACATCCATCTCGAAGTAAACCTTGCTCGGGTCCGTATCTTTCAGCATCAAGTCATAAATTTGGTCTCCGACTTTCATGAAAGCGGCGAAAGGATTTCCTTTCACCTTCTCCTGTTGCTCTTTCGTCGCGACCCGATTGAACTCCATATTATGATTATGATAGCCAAAACCAGTGGCGATACCCTCCGCCTTGATAACATCCGAGGCCTGATTGAAAATATCGCAAACAAGTTTAGCCTCATCGTGCGTAGTAATCGTCGGCATCATCGGCTGGATCAAATATTTACAGCCTAGTTTCGCATGATCGGCAGCCGTAGCTTTCCAATACTCCATGATCTTTGGGGTAACCTCCTTCGAGTATTTGAAAATCATAGCCTTAAAAGGGTCAGAAATAGATGTGTCTACCGGATTCACGTGCGAGCTAATGATCTTCAAGCCAGCGTCTTCCGCCATTTTCTTGAAGTCCATCATAGGAACACCCCCGATAGCGCCTTTACCATAACCCGCCAACTCCAGCTTGGAGTATCCCATATCCTTCACCTTCCGAAGATTAGCGGCCACGTCACCTTTATATAATTCTTGGGATAAAGAATAGATCTGCAAGCCAATCTCTTTGCTGGCATGGACCTCATCCACAACTCCCAACGCAGCGTTCGCCGCATTTACGGAACCGGCTTTACCAGCCAGCAATCCACCAGCGGTAAAGAGAGAGATATTTTTTAAGAAATCCCGTCTGTTACTCATAACATCATTCTATTTAAATAGGCTTATTTACAGAAATAAGGCAATGAATACGGGTTGCGATATTGATACCAGTACAAACGGTGGGAAGCCGCCTCCTTATCATTACCGAAGCTTAATGTAGCCGGGTTCCATTTAACCGGACGGCCTAGCTCACGGGCAATATTCTGTAAACAGCAAAGCGTATTCGTACTGCAACCTACCTCAACCGGTGCGATCGGATTCTCACGTGAACGAACGCAGTCGATGAAGTTCTGCATATGCGGAGCGCTAGTCTCATAATTGCCAGCATCGTTACCCTTCTTTTTACTGTCTTTCAGCTTCTTCATATATTCCTCATACATCTTCTTACGCTCTTCCGGAGTCATCATTCTCGGGCGCTTCTCGATCAAGTTCTTCAGGTCGGAGGGGATCTTAGACTGATCAGAGCAGTTGATGTAGCCACGAGCTACCTCGATCCAACCGTTATCTCCGACAAACTTAATACCCTGCGCATCCGGATTATCCTCCAAATAAGGTTGTTCAGTCATTACGATACCATTCGCATAGCGCATAGTTGAATATTGTGTGCCATTGTATCCCTTGGGCGTAAACTCAACCGGACCAGAACCATCCATACCGATAGCAGCTTGGGCGATATCAAACATATGAGCACCCCAGTCAGCAGTATAGCCATTACCGGTCTCTTGATACCAACGCCATGCACCCCATAGTTTCTCGTTCTCTTCCGGATCCAGAGAAATAGGAGGACATAAATCGGGATGATAATGGATCTTCGGATCGTTCAACGGCCCCATCCACTGATTGAAGTTCAAATTAGCGGGAACCGGCATTTCCGGCAAGCTCAGCGGCGTAGGAGGCTCACCTACACGTGCATATATTTTCTCTATATGACCGATGGCTCCATTCTGAACCATATCGATCGCAGCTTGGAACTCTTTGCTGGAACGTTGCTGGCTACCTACTTGAAGCACACGTTTGTTATTACGTACAGCCTTCACCATAGCCAAGCCTTCGGAGATCGTATAAGCCAACGGTTTCTGGCAATATACGTCTTTTCCGGATTGACAAGAATGGATGGTAGCCAAAGCATGCCAATGGTCCGGGGTAGCGACCTCGATAGCATCGATATCCTTACGCTCCAGCAAATCCTCGTAAAACTCATATTGATCACAACGTTGGTTCATTCCCTTTGAAGCTTGCCATTCAGCGACACGTCTTCTGAAACGCTCTGTTTTCATCGTGTCCACGTCACAACATGCAGCAACCTGTACGCCCGGACATGCGGCAAATCCTTTAAAGTCTGATAATGCTTGCTGACCTAGGCCGATAAAACCTAAAACGACTCGATCGCTCGGAGCGATACGAACGCCATTCATGGCCCAACTGGGAAGAATTGTTAAACTAGCCAATCCTAGTGCGGAAAGACCCAAAAACTCTCTACGGCTTACGCCCTTCTTAGTGTTTTCTTTCATGGTAATTTTGTTAATAATATAAGATAAAATGTAACTTGGTCTGAGAATTATCGCCCCAAAGTTATAAAAAATAATTTATTTCCATAATAATCTTTTAATAAAAAAGGCTATCCTTGTCCGGGATAGCCTTATTTTGATTCATATCAATTCCTAAAACGCATATCCGAAGCCTACGTTCAGATAGATCGGATACATCCCGAAGGTAATCGTATCGAAATCCTTTTGGAAGATATCGTTCAATCCCCATGTCAAGTCAGCGTATACGATAAGGTGCTTAAACGCTTTCCATTCTGTACCGATCTGCGCTCCCCACTGAAACTTTCTTAAGTTATCCGAGAAATCATAGGAAGCACGGTTGTCACCAGAAAACTCCACCTTCGTACCGGTAGGATTGATCTCACGCAGATATCCGTCGTATACGTAGCCGGAGAAGTTCCGGTTTGTAGCGAACGAGACAAATGGTCCCGCCGAGAAACTCACCCGGTTATTCAATTGGTAAAGAGCCACGACCGGTATCGAGAAATAAGAGTTCTCCACTTTCGTCTGCACGCCGCCGGTCCAGTTTCCTTTCAGCTTCTCGCCACCGGAGCCAATGATCTCCATGCTGTAATTCTTAACCGTCGCTTTTGTCTCCATACCTTTATTCTCCAGACGGAGACCGATCATCATACCCCATTCCTTGCTCTCGCCGAACCATTTCTTGATATCGCCCTCTATGGAGACACAAAGCGTAGGGCGATAACTATCTATCGCACGAATCTCACGAGGCAATGGCACCGGAGCGGTTCCGCCGATATTGATACCGGCCTTTACCGTATATTCCAATCCCCTTAGGGAAGACCAGATTATTCCTTGGTTTCTTTCCTGTTGCGCCTTCAACGTAACGACACCCGACAAGCACAGTATACCTATTAATACTATATATCTTTTCATATCCTCTGTTTTTTTAGTTCTCACCGGACTGGATTATCTCAACCTCATCGATCCAAAGCGTGCTACCTTCCGCTCCCTCGAAGACATCACCTTTCAAACTCGAAGAGAAGACTATGGATAACTGATAACCACCTTTCGCCAGCTTATCCTTATCGATCACCTTACCGGGCTTAGCCACGAACGGGATATAGAAACGCATCCACTCATCCGTCTCTTTCTGATCGCTGATCCGGGCAACGGATATCAGGTTCGGGCTTGTCAGCCCGTTGAAACCATCCAAATATTTCACATTCTCATCCGTCTCATAGAAGATGGCGTAGATATCACATTGGTCTTTCTTACCTTTTACCTCCTCGCCATTCACTTTATACGACTCACCCGCTTTATATTTATAATAACCACTCAAGTAAGTCGGCACATGATCGAAAGGACGTCCCAATCTCGTGCCTTTCCTTGCGTCCGGAATAGCGTTCAGCAAATCAAACGTACCGATGAAAAGGTTTCCGGCGGCGATAGGCATACCGAATCCGCTACCGAAACTACCCGTGCTGCGGGTCACCAACTTAGCGCATTTACCGACATATCCGTTATCGTCTTGCATGGTTGGGAAGTCTAAAGGCTCCAATTTATTATTGGTCAAGGCAAATCCGGCATTCCCGCTCGCCCAAGTCACGGAATCTCCATTCGATGTAAAGTCATAGAATATCTGGTAACGTCCATTCTTCGGCTCCATCGTTATATGCTCGAAATGATATTCCGTGCTTACGCCGGAGACGATACAACGCACCGTATAAGTCTTTGTCCAGTGACCATCCTCGGAAGTTACCGTATAGGTTCTCGGCGTCGTAAAATCAAAAGCGGAACCACTAGCCGGAGTGATAGTAGCGCCGGGAGTCAAGGTGAATACCGGGGCTAGGTTTGTAATATCGGCGTCACTTTTCACGGTCAGTGTCACGGATTCGTTGTCGATCTCCGGCTCGGCTTTCAATATATCGCCATCCACCGTACACGACAAGATATCCGCTTCCGCATTGGGCGCCTCCTCCCGGATACATGAAACAGAGATCATCACCATAAAAAAACAGAAAAGCAAATTTCGCAAAGTCATACTCTATACATTATATTATATACAACACATCGCCCTTTTAGGGTGAACATAATGCACAAAGTTAAACTATATTCTCCAATATCGCATCCCTATATCTTTTAATAACTTTTTTTACAAAGACGCAATGGTACATATCCTTACAATACCAACCTTACCGGACAGATATACTTCAAGTACCACAGGATATATACTTCAAGTGCCATAGGATATATACTTCATCGACTAAGTAAGTAGTTAAAAAGCTATTATCATTTGCGATTGTAAAGGATTTCGCTTAATATTGCAAATACTTTAAATCAATAGTAATACCATGACAACTCGAAGAGATTTTCTCCGGCAGACCGCTTTGCTCGGTGCCGGACTTACCATCAGTCCTTTTTTCATTAAAGCCGGGAGCGCTGGTGTGGGCGCAAACGATAAGATAGGCGTCGGGCTTATCGGATGTAACGGCATGGGATTCGAAGACCTGAAAGCGTTCCTTCGTAATCCGGAAGTAGAGTGTATCGCCTTGTCGGATATTGACGAGAACGTATTGAATAATCGGGCGGCAGAGACCGAGAAGATCACCGGGAAGAAAGTAAAGCATTTATATAAAGACTGGCGTAAATTGATAGACAATAAGGATATCGATCTCGTAATCGTAGGTACTCCCGATCATTGGCACTGCCTGCAAATGGTATCCGCTTGCCAAGCCGGGAAGGATGTGTATTGTGAGAAACCGCTGGGAAATAGTATCGAGGAATGTAACATCATGGTACGGGCGGCGCAGAAATACAACCGGGTCGTGCAGGTAGGCCAATGGCAACGTAGCGATCCGCATTGGCAGGACGCCATGCAATTCGTACATAGCGGACAGCTGGGTAAGATACGCACCGTACGTGTATTCTCTTATCAAGGTTGGTGCCCCTCTATCCCCGTCAAGCCGGACGAGGCGGTGCCCGCCGGAGTGGACTATGATATGTGGCTGGGGCCGGCCCCGAAACGTCCGTTCAATCGGAACCGTTTTCATTTCACATTCCGTTGGTTCTGGGATTATGCGGGAGGTTTGATGACGGACTGGGGCGTACATTTACTGGATTACGCATTGTATGGCATGAACGTCACCGCACCGGAGTCTATCATGGCTTCCGGAGGTAAATTTGGTTATCCGGATGACGCTTGCGAGACCCCGGACTTATTGCAAACCATTTATACATTCAAGGACTTCACCGTTATGTGGGATCATGCGATCGGCATTGACGACGGGGCCTACGGACGGAATCATGGCCTAGGATTCGTTGGCGAGAACGGTACCTTGGTGATCGATCGTGGCGGCTGGGAGGTTATTCCGGAAAAGGTAAACGGACAGGCCCGCATGGAGGCTGTTCCCTTGAAGAAGTCATACGGAGAGGGTGGCTTGAATTTGCATGCGAAGAATCATTTGGAATGTATCAAGAGCCGGAACCGGAATTGCAATGCCAGCGTAGAGATCGGGGCGCATATCGCCAAGTTCTCCCAATTAGGGAATATAGCCTATCGCACGGGTAAGAAATTATCGTGGGATGGAAAGAGTTTCCATGATACGGAGGCGGATAAACTATTGTGCAAGGAATACAGGGCACCGTGGGAATTACCGAAAATATAAGGATCTAGTTGTAGGGACGGGGCACGCCCCGTCTCTACAACTGGGTATTTATTGATGTTCGGGGCGTAACAGGTCGTTCACCGTCTTCACGGGGTTGAATGTCTCGATAGGAACTTCTACGAATACCGTGTTCCAGTCGCTCATGGCACCGTTCCACAAGCCCGGCAATTCCAGCGCTTTCAATTCGCGGCCATCCTTGCTCTTATAAGAGATGAAGCCCGTATTCTTATCCACGTAATCCGGCAAGTTGTATTTCTCTCCCTTGTGATTCTTAACGGCGCAAACCAAATCCACGGGATTAAAGTGAGTACCCTTCTCAAACATCGCCTTCTTAGCCGGATCGCTCATATCGATCTGGGAGCTTTCAAGCACCTGCAAGGAAACCGTACCGTCCGGATTCACCGCAAGGAACGGACCGCCACCCGGCTCGCCCACATTCTTCACCATACCGCATACACGCAACGGGCGAAGCAGTTTGCTCTTGATATACAGGATTAACTCGGCGTCTTCCAGTAATTTCGTATCCGGGTTCTTGATACATAGGTCGTCTTGCAAGAAATGAATCATCTCCTCTACCTCGGCATGGGTATATTTGCCGGTCTCGATCTGTTCCAGATATCTGAAGGCTTTCTCCTGCAATGTTACCAAGACACCGGCGATCACCTTCTTGTAGATAACCGTAGAGCATTTGAAGCTATCCGGAACCACGTTATCTATATTCTTGATAAATACCACGTCGGCATCCACATCGTTCAAATTCTCGATCAAGGCTCCATGCCCACCCGGACGGAACAATAACTTATCATTCTTATCGCGGAACGGCGTGTTATCCATAGCGGCCGCTACCGTATCAGTACTCGGTTTCTGGATACTGAAAGAGACATCGTATTTCACAGAGAACTTCTCCTCGTACTCGCCTGATTTATCGGCAACCAATTGCTCGAATAAAGCCTGATGCTCCGGAGATACCGTGAAATGGATATTCACCTCGCCGGCGTTATTCTTGGCGTACATGGCGCCTTCGGCCAAATGTTCTTCCATCGCCGTACGAACCGTATCGGCATATTTATGGAAAAGCAACAAGCCTTTCGGTAGCTGTCCGTAATTCAAGCCTTTCGGCTCCAATAAATTGGATACCACCTCCTTGTACTCGCCCAAGGCTACCAACGCAGGAATATCTTTCCCTGTATTCTCCACGCACTTCTTGTCCAAAGCCTTATAGAAAGCGAATTTCTCGATCTCGCTAAAGAATTTCTTCTCGAAAGCGTTCATCGGTTCCTTATAATCCGCAGAAAGGAACTCGTACAGATTCTTAAACATACGGCTAGCAGCGCCGGAGGCAGGTACGAATTTTACGATTTTCTTGTTTTTAGCCAGATAAGCGTCCCAAGCATCCATATAAGAAGCCTGTTCCTCTTTAGATATTACCATAATACCTTTTTCTACCGAAGCGGAGGCCGCTATCTCAAGGAAAGGGAAACCTTTTACGAAGCAAGCGAGTTGCTCTTCAATCTGTTTTTCGCTGATTCCTTTGGCTTTCAGCTGTTCTAAATCGTTTGCGTTTAACATAGTATAGTATTTAATGTGAATAATCTCATCAGTAACACCACAGGGCACTTATGCGCTATGTGTATCGCAAATGTATAAAATAACCGCAAGATACATGTTGAAATTCCATAGAAAAAAGTATTTTTACAGCATGTTTTGCGGTTTGTCCTCAACCGGGCAATAAAAATGATATAACTATGGATACAATTGGATTCTTTACGTCTGAGGAAAAGAAGCTGTTCTTCTCCAAATACAGGCTCCTGTTACGAAACCTTTACTCTTTCCTCGAGAGGGAAGATATCCGAAAGATGAAGGAGCTGATGAAGCGGGTTGTCGCCCTCGATTGCTACGGCAGGGATAAGAATGGTATCAACGGTTTATTGCGAAATATTGACACGGCCTTGATCGCCACCTTGGAGATTGGCTTGAAACGCACCTCGGTCATCGCCCTCCTATTATACCGCCCGGTATTGAAGAAAGCGATCACGATAGAGGAAGTGGAGCAGAAATTCGGAGCGGACGTGACCTTGATCATCCGTCGCCTCTTGAAGACCTCCGACCTGTATGCCCGGAACACCGCCGTCAACTCGGAGAATTTCCATCATTTGCTTTTCTCGTTTGCCGAGGACGTACGTGTGATCTTGCTTATGATCGCCGACCGCCTCTGCCTCATGCGTATGGGAAAACAGATGCAAGAGGATGATCGTATCCGGCTGGCTACCGAGGCCTCTTATTTGTACGCTCCCCTCGCCCACCGGTTGGGCTTATATACGATCAAGAGCGAGCTGGAAGACCTTTCCCTGAAATACACGGACAGGAAACAGTATGACTTCATCAAACGGAAACTGAATGAGACGAAACGTTCCCGTGACGCTTATATCGCCGAGTTCATCGCCCCGATCAAGCGGAAGCTGGCAGCGGCAGGATTCAAGTTCGATATCAAGGGGCGTACCAAATCCATACATTCCATTAATAACAAGCTGAAAAAGCAGCAGGTGGAATTCGAGGGTATCTACGATCTTTTCGCTATCCGGATCGTATTGGATACGCCGCTGGAGAAGGAACGCTCGGAATGCTGGCAAGTCTACTCCATCGTCACCGATATGTACCAGCCCAACCCGAAGCGTATGAAGGACTGGATCTCTATCCCGAAGAGCAACGGTTACGAGAGCTTGCACATCACGGTGATGGGCCCGCAAAATAAATGGGTAGAGGTGCAGATCCGTACGAGGCGGATGGATGAGATCGCCGAGCGAGGCCTAGCGGCGCATTGGAAATACAAGGGCGTGAAAGCGGAGAGCGGGCTAGACGAGTTCTTGAATACCGTACGTGCCGCCTTGGAGGCCAAGGAGAATAATCCGCTCGACTTGATGCAGGATTTCAAGATGGATCTATATAAGGATGAGATCTACGTCTTCACGCCTACCGGCGAGCTTATCAAGCTGGCCAAGGGAGCGACGGTCCTCGATTTCGCCTTTGCCATCCACACGAAGCTGGGAAGCAAATGCGTGTCGGCGAAAGTGAACGGGAAGAACGTTCCGATCAAATACACCTTGAACAACGGCGATAGCGTATCCGTCATCACGTCACCCGCCCAAAGCCCGAAGCGGGATTGGCTGAACTTCGTCGTCACCTCGAAGGCCCGTGTGAAGATCAAGCAGGCCTTGAAGGAGGAGACCGTGAAGGCCGTGGAATTCGCCAAGGAAATGTTGCAGCGCCGCTTCAAGAACCGGAAGATCGACATGGACGAGCCAACCATGATGCGCTATATCAAGAAGAAAGGATTCAAGACCGTCACGGACTTCTACATCGAGATCGCCGAGGAACGCCTCGATCCCAACCAAGTAATCGACGAATATCTGGAGGCTTTCCGCAAGGAGACGGAGACGAACGAGCGTACCGAGGTGCGTAGCGCAGAGGAATTCGTGACGATGACTCCGGTGGAGGAGATATCGACGAACAAGGATGTCTTGGTGATCGACAAGAACCTGACGGGTATCGAATATAAACTCGCCAAATGCTGCAACCCGATTTATGGCGACGAGGTTTTCGGTTTCGTCTCCACGCAGGGTATCAAGATCCACCGTATGGATTGCCCGAACGCCCAAGAGATGTTCAGCCGCTTCGGTTACCGGATCATCCGCGCGAAATGGAGCGGCAAGGGAGACAATGGCTATACGGTTACGTTGCGGGTGATCGGACGAGACGATATAGCGATCGTCACCAACATCACCTCCGTGATCGGAAAAGAATCGAACGTCACGCTTCGCTCCTTAAACATCAACTCGGTAGACGGATTATTCCAAGGTAACTTTACCGTATTGGTAAGAGATACGACCGCGTTAAACTTGCTGACGAAAAAGATCAAGGCGGTAAACGGCGTGAAAGCGGTAGAGCGATTAAATTCTTAGACAGTGTACTGTGCACGAAGTACCGTAGTACTCTGCACGAAGTACTACAGTACCCTCTAGGAAGTACCGCAGTACTTCGTACAGGGGACTGTGCCAACTGTAAGACTGGGTCTTGTGACTATACCCGGATCACAGAATCGGCTTCAGCCCCATCTTCTCCGCACGTTGTATTAGGAACTGCCGGGCCGCCTCATACTCGTTCGGGATCACGCCGTCGAGGATGGCGTTCTTGATCGCCTCTTTCAGCACGCCGACAGGCTTGGAGGGAGCCAAGCCAAACGTCTCCATGATCTCCTCGCCGGATACCGGGGGCTGGAAGTTACGGACACGGTCTTTTTCCTCTATATCGGCCAGCTTCTCGCGCACCTTACGGAAGTTGTTCAAAAAACGGCGAACCTTCTCCGGGTTCTTGCTCGTGATATCGGCCTCACAGAGTTTCATCAAATCGTCGATATCATCTCCCGCGTCAAACAGCAGACGGCGGATCGCCGAATCCGTCACCTCATCGTCCGACAAGGCGATCGGACGCATATGCAGGCTTACCATCTTCTGCACGTACTTCATCTTCTCGTTCATCGGGAGTTTCATCTTCCTAAAAATACCGGGGATCATCCGATCGCCGATAAAATTATGATTATGGAACGTCCATCCCAAGCGAGGGTCGAAACGCTTCGTGGCAGGCTTGGCGATATCGTGGAAGAGGGCGCTCCAACGCAGCCATAGATTATCAGAAGTCTTGCTCAAACGATCCAGCACCATCAAGGTATGGGCGAAATTATCCTTATGCCCGATCCCCTCCTTGGTTTCCACGCCCTTCAAGGCGCAAAGCTCGGGGAAGATCAAGGGCAACAGTCCACATTTATCCAGCAAGTCGAAACCGATAGAGGGCTTTGGCGAGAGGACGATCTTGTTCAACTCGTCCACGATACGCTCCTTGGAGATGATGGAGATACGCTCCCGGTTACGGATGATGGCGTCGAAGGTATCGGGATCGATAAAGAAACCTAATTGAGTGGCGAAACGAACCGCGCGCATCATCCGGAGCGGATCATCGCTGAAAGTAACATCCGGGTCTAAAGGCGTACGGATCGTAAGCTCGTCCATATCCTCCAACCCTCCGAAAGGATCGACCAATTCTCCGTAACGCTCCTTATTCAGGCAAAGGGCTAAGGCGTTGATCGTGAAATCGCGGCGGTTCTGGTCATCCTCCAAGGTGCCGTCTTCTACGACTGGCTTACGGCTGTCATGGCTGTAGGATTCTTTCCTTGCCCCCACGAATTCCAGCTCCAGATCGCCGGCTTTCACCTGCGCCGTCCCGAAATTCTTGAAGACGGAAAGATAAGCGCCACGCCCGATCTTCTTGGCCACTCGTTTGGCCAACTCGATACCGCTGCCAACCGCTACCACGTCTATATCCTTGGATGGGCGGTTCAAGAAAATATCCCGCACATATCCGCCTATTACATATACCTCAACACCTAGCTCTTCCGCCGCCTCCGATATCAAATGGAAAGGCTTCGCGGATATATGATTTACTATCTCTTCCTCGTTTATATACATATTTATGTATTCCAAATCCAATAAAGAGTGCAAAGATAATCAAATTTCATGTACTTTTGCGGTATCAAATACATTGAACGAGAAAGATATGAAAAAGTTAGCGATCTGTATAACGCTCATTGCCGCCATTTTAACGGGCTGTAACGGAGACGAGAAAGCGGCTCAGGCCCGTTTGGACAAGGCCCGGGCCATGTACGAGAATAACGAGTTTTTCGGGGCGAAGAACGAGATAGACAGTATCCGGGCACTCTATCCCAAGGAAGTAAAGGTACTGAAGCAGGGATTAACGCTTATGCGCCAAGTAGAAGTAAAGGAGGCGGAGCGAAACATCGCTTTCTGCGACAGCTTACTCCCGATCAAGCTGGAGGAAGTAGAGGGATTGAAGAAAGGCTTCGCTTTCGAAAAGGATTCCGTTTACGAGGAAATCGGCAATTATATCTGGAAACAGCAGACGATCGAGCGCAACGTGCAACGTTGTTACGTACGTTGCGGCGTGAACGAGGAGGGCGAGATGTATCTGGCCAGCGTATATTACGGCGGACGCCCCATCGAGCATACGGGAATCAAGCTGAGCCTGAAAGACGGCCAATTCGCCGAGACCGCTTCCATCCCGTACGACGGCGGACTGAATTACCGCTTCAAGGATATGGGAAGCACCACGGAGGTAGTGACCTACAAGGGGGAGCACTGCGTCGATGCCGTCAAGTTCATCTACGATAACGAGAAAGAGCGGATCAAGGTGGAATACACGGGAGGCAAGCCTTACATTATATATATGGCGGACGCCGACAAGAAAGCGATCGTCAACACCTTCAACCTCGCCACCGTATTAAGCGATATCAAGAGCATGAACACCTTGAAAGAGAAATCAGAGAAGAAGATCGCTTATCTAAAGAATAAACTGGAGGAGTAGAATCCCTCCATACAAATGGCCTACCTATAAAAAAGCACCGGGATCCCTACCATACAGTAGGAATCCCGGCGTTAGTATACAGACTGATATCCACTATCAGTTATTCATCATTTAACGACGACCTTCTGGGCGGTCTCGCCATCAACGGAAACTACCACGATACCTTTCGATGCCGGCATCACGAAGTTATCTGAAGAAGCGATAGCGGAAGCGGTGGTCTGACCTAAGATGTTAGACAATGTAACCGTCTTGCCTGCCGCGTTCAAGACCGTAACGCTAGCCTCGCCAGCGATTACCGTGAAGCTGGCAACCTCTTCCAATTGTTCGTTGGAAACCGGAGTCGGAGCATTCTCGATCGTGAACGGAACGCCAACATTAGACATTACCACAACATTGTTTACCACACCTACATAAGGAGTCTTCAACTCGCCCGCAGCCACGGTGCGATTCAGCTCTTTCTGGTTCTCCAATAAGTAACCACCATCCTGAGTTGTCTTGAAGGCGAACAAAGCGTTGTTATCCAAAGACGGAACGATATTCGCTTTATCGCTGAAGCCTACACGGTAGTAAGTAGCGCCATTGCTAACGAATGTCTCGTTAGAATCCCGCAAGGATACCATATAGTAGCGAGGAGAAACAGCTTTGGTAGTTGTCTCCGGAGTATAGATCGATGTCGTGATGAAATACAACGGTTTACCAGCGATCACGGTATCGGCTTCTTGAACCCATAAAGAGAAGTTGTCAGTCTCATAAGTTGACTTCAAGATATCTTGGCCTTCATTCTTCACTTCGGCGAAGAAATTCAGCGGATTCATCGTCAGGAACTTACCATTCGTGCCGAAACGCTTGTGAGAGTTGTCGATAGAAGCGTACTCCGGAGCCTCTACAGCGACAAAGTCGAAGTAGTTAACCTTATCGGAAAGGATCAAGTTCGCCGTATTCACGTTCATAAAGACATATTGGGTGGTTGCGCCTACCCTTGTAGCCATCTGGTATTTGCCACCGGTCGTAGCCGTATTGAATACGAATTCCAACGGAGCGGTATAATCAGATAATTTCAACGGTCCGCCATTCTCGCTGGCAACCAAATCATTGCTGAAACGTTCTTTCAACATATAAGTCGCATGATACAAGGTATCACCTAAAGCACGGGCACCTAAACCATCCGTTACATTCTGTACGGAATCTTGGCTAACCACGATACGAAGAGCGGCTGCGTTCGCTGCGTCACCGGATTTAATCATCAATACGGAATCAGAAGTAAACGCATACAGATCGTCTACACCCGGAGTACCGGAGATCAAGTTCAATACATAACCATTATCGGCGAGTTCCTCCGCAGAGAAGTGACGAGTACCCAAGAATTTATCCTTTAAATCCACATTCGCTTGATATTCCACCGTAATAGAATCGGTGCTACCCCCAAATGTATAGGTATTGGCCATACCTTGAACGGCGAAGATCTCCTCGTTAGAAATAATAGTCGTATTCGTATTACGGTCTACAACCGAATACATTCCGTTGTTTTCCTTGATATACCATTGTCCCTTCGGTTGATAAATAGAAGGTTTGAAACCTGCCGCGGTTACCAACTTATCGGAAGCGGCACTCTTATCGTAAGCGACAGCGTATTGTCCGCCCTTATCGCCCTTGCTCGCGCTCTTCAAGAAGTATACGCCTGTACCTGTAGCGATCGTAGAAGGAGTTCCCTTCGTTACGGTAATAACAGGAGCGGCTCCTTGAGCAGGTTGAGTAGAGCCGGACTGCAAGTCAGATACGGTCAAGGCTTTCGTCTCGATTACGCTGGCATATACGACACGTACGTTCGGAACGGAGGTCATCGGACTTGCGTTCACGGTCGGAGCGGCAGCGGCATACATAGCCAAAGCATCGTTCTTCAAGTTGATCGTGAAATAGAATTTCTGGAAATCAGCGTTACCCAGTGTATGCAAGCCACTAGCGTCATAGGTGGAGTCAGCCGTAAACTTAGCCCCATATACACCGGTAGCACCGGCTATCACATTCTTCAATGTATCGACACCTAAGTATTTTGCTTTACCATCACTAAATACTTGGTCACCTTGGATCTGCAAGGTCACATATTTAGCGTTCGCAATAGCGCCTGTAGCGGGAGCCGCCGTATTCTTCGCTATCAAGTTCTTACCCTCGAAGATATTTCCTTGATAATTTCCTCCAAACGTCAATTGAAAGACTTGGAAACCATCCCCTAGCTCACTTGCGCTCAAATACATAGCGTCGCTAGGAGCCTCTACGGTAAATTTCGTAGAAGAGGCAGAAGAACCTAAGCTCAAGTCTGTCCCAGCTACATCCAACGCCAAGATTTGATTGTTTCCGAAATAAGCCTGAATAGCGCTACCACCGGCAGCGTCAGAGAATGTCCACTGATTCACGCCCGATGTGATAACAGGCTTTGCCGTAGATGAAGCCGCAAACGACAAAACGGCCTGTGTCTTCTTGTTCTTGAATTGATACACAGGACCAGCAGGAGTCGTGCCCGCATTCGTGATTTGCCACAAGGCAGAATCAATAGCGGCTTTGGTAGCGTCTGACGCCAAAGTTTTAACAATTACTGAGTCGGCTTTCTCACCACTTAAAGACAAAACGGAAGAACCTGTCTTTAAATAATAATAGTTACCGGCTTTCCACTGAGCCTCCGGAACGGTCGTACTCGACTGAGCATTAGCCGAGAATACGCCCGCAACCATCAGGGCCGCAGCAATAAGAGTACATTTTTTGTCCATAATCAAATAGATTTTATTTATTAATCACAGTCTAAACAGGGGTTGTTTAGAAAAGGTTTTGAGGGGGTATGAGATTAACAATCGATTTAGCGTCTTATAACAAAAATCGTCCTATTCTCACGAACAGGACGACTATACTACTAAAAATGTAAACAGTGTATTTATATAGTAATATCATGAAACTATATATTTTGGAGAAAAACCGCTCCACCTTCACAGGCAAAACGGCTGGAAATCTAATCTACTCAATAAATATCTTCACAGGCTTACTCGAAATAAGCATGTTCTTTTACGACATGACCTCTGTCATCGAAATAAACCTTATATATCTTACCATTTCTGGAAAGTAATACTACCTTATACTTCACAAACGTGCTATTGTTTGACACCTCAACTGATTTCACCATACATCCCTCATAGGAAGTATTTACCGCATCACGCAATACTTGGGGCATATCAGTTACCTCGATCGGATAAAATTTATCCTGTGCCACTGTTTCCTTAGCGCTACCGGCCATCCCGGCTTGCGCTTCTACATCAGGGGCAATAAATAAGCCACATAAAGCGACAATAACCCCGTAAACAATCTTTTTCATACCTTAAAAACCTAAATACCTAAACCTTTTTTCTCTTACATCATAAATTCGCAGTATAGGGTGCAATCTCCGTGCCAAAACTCACCCTAAAAAACGACAAGAGAATAACAAGTTGTAAATCCGACAATTAACCAAAAGCGAAGAATCAATCATTCGGTTGCCAAAGTGTGGAACAAACCGTGGAATGTGGAAAATTTCCCCACGAGAGTGTGGAATCTCTACACACTACTATAAAAAACGAGGCCCACCCTTAATCTATATAAGGATGAGCCTTAAATCATTCTACTTAAATATAATCAAATAAAAATACTAAAGTAATAAAATAAAGTTCCGTAATATCATATACACTCTGTGTCTAATCTCTAATTTGCGATTCACAAAGATAAATCTTTTTGTTCAACCATCTATAAAATAACCGCTCATCTAACGAAACTCAAAGATTTTTGAACAAAGAGATTCCTTTTAAGGACAAGTCATAGATTATCACGAACTTCAATCCTTCGCTTGGTGTACGGTAAGTTGCGGGAATGGGAAACCGATACCTACCTCATTGAAGGTCGCATAGATATTCTTGTTAATATCGAAATACACGCCCCAATAGTCGGAACTGTTTACCCAAACACGTACCACCACGTTTACGCTGCTGTCCGCCAAGGCTGTCAAGGCGATAAACGGAGCGGCCGGCTCGGACAAGATGCGGGAATCCTTCGCTAATACAGACTCTATCACTTGCTTTACTTTCTCATAATCGCTGCCGTATTCCACGCCAAAGGTCCAGTCTACACGGCGAGTCGTCTGGTTACTGAAATTAGTCACAACGCCACTGCTCAAAGAGCCGTTCGGTATATAAATGACCTTATTATCAACCGTACCTAATACGGTATGGAACATCTGGACCTCTTTCACGGTACCGCCAACGCCCTGCGCCTCAATATAATCACCCACCTTATAAGGCTTGAAAAGAAGGATGATCAATCCACCGGCAAAGTTTGACAGGTTACCGCTCAATGCCATACCGACAGCGACACCGGCGGAAGCCAACAAGGCGGCAAACGACGTAGTTTGAACGCCTAACGCCCCTACGACTGAAATAATCAATAAAATGGTTAAACTGACATTCACCAAACTGCCGACAAAAGTCTTGACAGAAGGATCGATATCCCGTTTGCTCAATATCTTCCGAACCAGTTTATTAAGTAAGTTTATAACCAATCGTCCCACCAAGAAGACAATAAGGGCTTTAATAATCGTAAAACCCAATTGGGAGCCATGCTCAACCAAGGATCTGATAGCTTCCTCTAATTTAGAACTCGCTTCTACAGCTGCTAATAATACCATATCTCTTCTATTTTAATTAATCTATTAATTATATAACAATCTGATCTTCCAAAATATTATGAAATGTAGCAAAGGTATAAAGTTTTTTTAATCTGGTAAAACCATGAAATAATTACGTAGCTTTGCGATCAATCAAATAACACGTTAAATTCGACAGCATGAAAATCCTTGCGATACTCGCCGCCCTTTTCCTTTCAATAGGCTATGGCCACGCTCAGACATACGAGAAGTTTGTCGAGAAAAGTTTTGACTTCTTGGACAAGAACGACTTAGTCTCCGCCGAAGAGAGCCTACGAGCCGCCATGCGCCTCGAACCGGGAAACCCCAACAACTACGCCTTGCTCATGAATCTCGGGACGATACAGCGCAGACAAGGGAAACTGGAAGATGCCCTTCTCTCCTATACCGCCGCCCTAAGCCGCCATCCGAATAATGAGGCCATACTGGAAAATCGTGCCGGCTTATATACGGAAATGGGTGAGATAGAAAAAGCGACGAACGATTACAATGCCTTGTTAATCTTGAACCCCCATCATCAAGAGGCGTTATATTGCAGGGCAATGCTTCATTTACAACATAAGAACTATCTTTTGGCCGAGCAGGATTTCGATAAGATACTGGAAGTAAACGAAAAATCCGTGAAAGGACGTCTGGGACACGCGATTCTCGAAAAGCTACGGGGGAATTACGATGAGAGCGAACGCATCTTTAATTACTTGATCAGCGAGATGCCCCGTGAATGGATCTTATACGAAGGCCGTGCCGATCTATACTTCATGATGGGCAAGAACGCCCGGGCTATGGCCGATATCAATCGTGTTTTCGTGGAAAGTACCCCGACAGCCGCTTTATATGTATTGCGAGGCAAAGTAAAACTCGCCCAATATGAGAAGGCATCGGCCGCCTTAGACTTCAAGAAAGCTGAGGATATGGGATATGATAAAACGACTATCGACGAGTTGATGAAGATGGCTCGTTAAGGTTGTTTTTATACGTATAGTAGCATCGGCTCACGCGAGTAGTGGTATTGGCCTACGCCACTACTCGCGTGAGCCGATGCCACTATACGTGTGAGCCTGCGCCACTACTGGTGCGAAATCGGCCTATTTATACTACTTTTCCGTGATATAATTGACAATCCAACTACCCACTTCTTTCGTTCCATATTTCGCTCCACCTTCCACTTGGATTTCCGGCGTACGGACATTCGCGTCGAGGGAAGCGTCTACGGCCTCACGGATCAAGGCGCCCTCTTCTTTGAGGTCGAAATACTCGAATAACATCGCTACCGAAAGGATTTGCGCCAAAGGATTCGCTATATTCAGCCCTTTCGCCTGCGGCCAAGAGCCATGAATCGGCTCGAAAACCGGTGTGCTCTCTCCGGTAGAAGCGGAAGGCAGCAAGCCCATAGAGCCGCTGATGCAAGAACCCTCGTCCGTCAAGATATCACCAAACGTATTCTCGGTTACCATTACATCGAAGAATTTCGGCTCTTGGATCATACGCATAGCGGCGTTGTCCACATACATATAGTCTGTCGTTACTTCCGGATAGCGAGGAGCCATCTCTTGAGCGATCTGGCGCCATAGACGGGAAGAGGCAAGTACGTTCGCCTTGTCAACAACCGTCAGGTGCTTATTCCGTTTCATCGCATACTCGAAGCCCACTTTCAAGATACGCTCGATTTCCGGGCGGGTATACATATTCGTATCGTATGCCTTATCGTTGTCTTGATATTTCTCACCGAAATACATACCACCGGTCAACTCACGGATACATAAGAAATCCGCGCCATCCACCAATTCGGCACGCAACGGCGATTTATGCAATAGGCATTTGAAGGTCTGCACCGGACGGATATTAGCGAACAGGCCCAACTTCTTACGCATCGCCAAAAGACCTTGCTCCGGGCGTACTTTCGCTGTCGGATCATTATCAAACTTAGGATCGCCCACAGCCGAGAAAAGAACAGCGTCGGCATCCTTACAAATCCGATAGGTCTCCTCCGGGAAAGGATCGCCTACCTTATCGATCGCGTCAGCGCCACAAAGGGCATACTCATAGTGAACCTCATGTCCGAATTTCTCACAAACGGCACTCATTACTTCCACGCCTTGCACGGAAATCTCTGGTCCGATCCCGTCTCCGGGAAGTACTGCTATATTCAGTTTCATCGTAAATGTTTGTTATTATTCTCTGTTAAAATGTACATACTTAGGCTCCGTGGGGAAATACGTGTCATCATCCCACAGGGTACTTGTAATCATCAAGTCGGCGCTATAACGGTTACAAGCGATAGGTACGTTATGAACACGGCACTGGCGAAGCAACATCTGGATGTCGGCCTCGTGCGGTTGCGGATTCAAGTCGTCTATCAAAAAGACCGCCAAATCGATCTCCTTACGGACAACCATAGCGGCAATCTCAGCATCGCCTCCCATCGGACCGGAATGCATGCAAGCAATATCCGCATTCACCCCTTTTTCCTCGAGAGCTTTACGAACCAAATTTCCGGTCGTACCCGTACAAACAATATGGTGGTGAGACAAGAACTCAGCGTTATGTACCGCCCATTCTACCATTTCCGCCTTACGATTGTCGTGCGCTACAAGCGCGATAGTCAACTTTTTCATACCCTTTACCTTTTTAATTATTAATCCTCTATCTTGTTCAGCATCTTCAATGTCGCCTTGATCGCCGCCTCAGTCTGGTCAGCGTCCAGACCACGAGTCTTGAAATCGACCCCGGCATAATTCCAGCTGATGACCGTCTGCACAAACGCATCCGTACGTCCTCCCGGCGGGATGGATACCGAATAGTTCGTCAACATCGGGAACGGGCGGTTCAAACGGGAATAAATCCGGCGTAGGGCACGAACGAAAGCGTCGTATTGGCCATCACCGGAAGCCGATTCCTCGTAAGCCTCGCCATTGATCTCGATCTTCAAGGTAGCCACCGGTTTCAGCCCTTGGGCCAAGGATAAGGAATAGTTCAAGATCCGTATTTTCTGATCCTCCAGCGCATTATCATGATGAAGCACATCGCTGATAATATAAGGAAGATCCTCCGGGGTAACCATTTCTTTCTTATCCCCTAACTCAATGATCCGTTCCGTGACCTTACGCATCGAGCCCTCATCCATGTCGATACCGAGCGCTTCCAGATTCTTGCGGATATTCGCTTTTCCGGAGGTCTTGCCCAAGGCGTACTCGCGAACCCGTCCGAAACGCTCGGGGAGCAGGTCGTTGCAATACAGGTTGTTCTTGCTATCGCCGTCCGCATGGACACCGGCGCATTGCGTAAACACATGCTCTCCGATGATCGGCTTATTGGGCGGGATATGCACCCCGGAGTAGGTCTCAACCAAACGGCTAGCCTTGTTTATCTTTTCCTCCCTCAAGCTCGTCTCCTCTCCCAACTGGTCCTTGATAACGGCAAGTACGCTACTCAAAGGAGCGTTACCCGCACGCTCTCCCAAACCGTTCACGGTCGTATGGATTCCCTTGATACCCGCACGGATGGCGGAATATACATTCGCTACGGCAAGATCATAGTCGTTATGCGCGTGGAAGTCAAACCGTAAATCCGGGTAGCGGTCCACCATCATCTTGCAATACTCGTAGGTATTTCCGGGATTCAAGACTCCCAAGGTATCCGGGAGCATGAAACGGCAGATCGGAAGTCCTTTCAACGCATCGATTACCAAGAATACGTAATCCGGGGAATGCTTAATACCGTTCGACCAGTCCTCCAAATAGATATTCACGTCGATCTTCCGTTTCGCCGCTTCCAATACGACCGTACGAATATCGTCAACGTGTTGCTCGGGAGTCTTTCGAAGCTGTTCGGTGACATGCTTATAAGAGCCCTTGCAAAGCAAGTTCACGACACGGCAACCTGCGGATTCAATCCAGTCGAGAGAGACCGTACCATCCACGAAACCCAAGACCTCCAATTTGTCTAGGTTCCCGGAACGGGCGGCCCAAGCGGCTACACGCTTCACGGCCTCAAACTCTCCGTCCGACACACGGGCGGAGGCGATCTCCACCCGGTTCACGCCTAAGTCGCTCAGCAGCACTTGCGCTATGCTGAGCTTCTCGTGAGCGGCGAAGGAGACGCCCGAAGTTTGCTCCCCATCTCTGAGGGTTGTATCCATTATTTCTATCATAATCAGCGTGCTGCCTCGAAGGCTTCTATCTTTGATTTATTTGCCAGTAAATAGTCGATATCGTCCAATCCGTTGATCAGGCAATCCTTTTTATAGGCGTTGATCTCGAAATGCTCGCTTTTGCCCGTAGCCTTGTTCGTGATCGTTTGCTCCGGTAGATTTACCTCGACCTCAGTTTTCGGGTCCTTGTAAATCGAATCGAACAATTCAGCGAGGAACTCTTCAGTCACAACAACCGGCAGCACGAAGTTGTTCAACTCGTTGTTTTTATGGATATCGGCGAAGAAACTGGAGACCACGACACGGAAACCGTAATCGGCGATCGCCCAAGCCGCATGCTCACGGCTGGAACCGGAACCGAAGTTCTTTCCCGCTACCAATATCTTTCCGCTATACGTAGGATCGTTCAAGACGAATGATTCGATCTTATTACCTTCCTTATCATATCGCCAATCCCGGAATAAGTTCTCGCCGAACCCTTCCTTGGTAGTCGCTTTCAGAAAGCGGGCTGGGATAATCTGGTCGGTATCCACGTTCTCTAAAGGAAGAGGCACGCAAGTGCTTGTGATTATATTGAATTTTGTTTTCATCTTATGCTACTTTATTAGATTAGTCTTTACATCAGTTCTCTCGGATCCGTGATCTTACCTGTCACAGCGGCGGCGGCGGCCACAAGCGGCCCCGCCAAGATGGTGCGAGCACCCGGTCCTTGGCGGCCCTCGAAATTACGGTTGGAAGTGGAGACCGCATATTTACCCGCCGGAACCTTATCCTCATTCATCGCCAGACAAGCGGAACATCCCGGTTGACGAAGGACGAAGCCGGCCTCGGCCAAAACCTTGTCGATCCCCTCGGCACGAATCTCCCGCTCTACCTGCCAACTGCCGGGAACCAGCCAAACCGTTACATCATCCGCTTTCTTCTTTCCTTTCACCAAAGAGGCGAAAGCACGGAAATCCTCGATACGGCCATTCGTACAGCTACCTAAAAAGACATAATCCACTTTCTTACCCAACATAGACTCGCCTGCCTTGAAGCCCATATAATCCAAAGACTTCTTATAAGAGATACGGCCTGCCTCGGGCACGCTTTCTAAGGAGGGAATATCTTTGCTGATACTCATACCCATGCCCGGGTTCGTACCGTACGTAACCATCGGGTCGATATCCTCGGCGTGGAAAACGATCTCCTTATCGAACTTAGCGTCCGGATCACTATACAGCTGACGCCACTCGCTCACCTTCCGCTCCCATTCCTCGCCTCTCGGGGCAAACTCACGGTCTTTCAAATAATCGAAAGTAACATCATCCGGAGCGATCATACCGCCACGGGCACCCATCTCGATCGAAAGGTTACAGATCGTCAGACGTTCCTCCATGGTCGTATTACGAATCGCCTCGCCAGCGTACTCTACGAAATAGCCCGTAGCACCGCTGGTACTCATCTTACTAATAATGTATAAAGCAAAGTCCTTCGCCGTAACGCCCGGTTTGCGTACACCATCGATCGTGATACGCATCGTTTTCGGCTTACGCTGCATGATACATTGGGTAGCCAAGGTCATCTCCACCTCGCTCGTACCGATACCGAAGGCGATAGCGCCCATGGCACCGTGCGTAGAAGTATGGGAGTCACCACAAACGATCGTCATACCCGGCTGCGTCAAGCCTGTCTCCGGACCTACCACATGGATGATACCATTCTTCGGATGTTGAAGACCGTAATACGTCAAGCCGAAATACTTCGCATTCTCTTCCAAGGTATCCACTTGATTCTTGGATATAGGGTCCTCGATAGGCTTATCTTGGTTCAATGTCGGGATATTGTGGTCCGGCATACAAGTGATTTGCGCGGGACGGAAGGGCTTCAATCCACGTGCACGTAATCCGGCGAAAGCCTGCGGGCTAGTCACCTCATGACAATACAGACGGTCGATATACAATTGTATGGTTCCGTCGGGCAACGTGTCCACCACGTGTTTGTCCCAGATTTTCTCAAATAATGTCTTGCTCATTGTCTTGTCTATTTTTAGTCTACTATAAACTTATTGATGGCGTCCACGAAAGCCTCCACGGAAGCGGCGATAATATCGGTATTCGCGGAGAACCCATAATAGGTAGCCCCGTTATACTCTACCTGCATATGCACCTTGCCCGTATCATCGCTACCTTTATTAATGGCTTGAATCAAGAATTCCTGAATCGTCATGTCACTATTACTAATGGCTTTTTTCACCGCCTTGATGCCTGCGTCAACCGGACCGTTACCAGCCGCAGCCTCGTATTTTCTTACTCCCGACAAATTTAAACAAATACTTGCGACTGATTGTACTCCAACACCACTAGTTACCTGTAAATATTCCAATTTAATACGGTGTGTGGCCGTACGATCCTTTCCGACCAACATCAAAACATCATCATCATTAATATCTTTCTTACGATCGGCCAGTTTCAAGAACTCATCATACACCTTGTCCAATTTCTCCTGCTCCAGATCCACACCTAAAACATGCAGGCGATGCTTCAACGCCGCACGACCGCTACGAGCAGTCAATACGATCGCGTTATCATCGATACCCACATCCTTCGGATCGATGATCTCGTAGGTTTGCGCATTCTTCAAAACGCCATCTTGATGGATACCGGAGGAATGAGCGAATGCGTTACGTCCGACAATAGCCTTATTCGGTTGTACCGGCATATTCATCAAGCTAGAAACCATACGGCTCGTACTATAGATCTTATTCGTCGTGATATTGGTGATGATATCACGTTCTTTATGGCTCTTGAAAATCATGGCGACTTCTTCCAATGACGTGTTACCTGCACGCTCACCGATACCGTTTACGGTTACCTCCACCTGACGGGCTCCGTTCAACACGCCTTGTACGGTATTCGCAGTAGCCATGCCCAAGTCATTATGGCAATGAGTGGAAAGAATAGCGTTATGTACGCCATCCACATGTTCCATCAGATACTTAATCTTCGCCCCGTACTCATCCGGCAAGCAATATCCTGTCGTATCCGGGATATTCACTACGGTAGCCCCGGCCTTGATCACGGCCTCCACGACACGGGCCAGATATTCATTATCCGTACGCCCGGCATCCTCACAGTAGAATTCTACGTCCTCCACGTACTTTTTAGCGTATTTCGTGGCGGCGATCGCACGCTCTATAATCTCCTCTCTCGTGGAGTTAAACTTGTATTTGATATGAGAATCAGAAGTGCCGATTCCGGTATGTATACGTCCCCGCTTAGCGAATCTCAACGCCTCGGCTGCCACGTCGATATCTTTCTCCACCGCACGGGTCAAGGCACAGATGGTCGGCCAAGTCACGGCCTTTGAGATCTCAACCACACTCTTAAAATCCCCGGGACTGGAGACAGGGAAACCAGCCTCGATCACATCAACACCTAGCTGTTCCAATGCCTTAGCTACTTGAATCTTTTCCACTGTATTCAACTGGCATCCCGGAACCTGTTCACCATCACGTAAGGTGGTGTCGAAAATAAATAATCTGTCTGACATAATCTTATATTCTTAATTTACTAATATCCTATACTAACTAAAAAAGCCTCTCTCACAAGGAAGTGAGAAAGGCTCTTTCATCTATCGTAATGCTCGCAAAGCATACAGTCTCACTTCCTATCCCGTTCCCAGAGTAGAATAATGTTTAGAGAAATAATGAGACTATTTTGCAAGTTGCGTGTCATTGTTCTTGTCTTTATTGTTTTTGTTTGAACGTTGCAAAGATACGGCCTTTTTTGATACCACCAAATATAATTCGAAGTTTTTTACAGGATATTTCTTATAAAACGTAAGATAAACAATTACATCTGTTACTAAATAACACTGCCCATCGTTAGGTCGTAACGATGGGCAGTATAAGCTGCTTACGATGCCCATCATAAAGACCTTATGATGGGCAGTGTTATGATACGATAAAAACGGCTCGCACTAACGAACCACGACCTTCTTCACGAACGAGGCATCTGGAGCGGTACACTTCAAGAAATAGACACCGGCATGACCTACCGGAATCTCCATCTTGCCGCAAACCTTTCCTTCGAAAATAACGATACCGGCTACGTCAACCACCTTCAAGGCAACCTCCTGCGGCATATCCACGAAGATGGATTGGTTGGCCGTATACAGGCTCATACCCTCCTCGATGGACTCCACGCCGGTAGGCACGTCCGGGTTCTCCGGGTCTACGGGATCCACAGGAATGACCGGGGTTTCCGGATCGGTGGAGGAAGAGGTAGAGGAGACAACCTTCACCTCTATCTTGCTACTAACCGGCTTATAATTCGGATCGGTCGGCGTGAAGGCAATCTCTTGCATTCCCTTTTCGGTAATCTCCTTATCCGGATCGCTCCAAGCGAATGTTCCGGCTACGATACCGGCGTGACCGCCTTGTAAAACAGACTCGGATAGTTTTTGACCGGACAATATATCGGAAGCCGCAGGCCATGTAACCGTAGGTGTACCCAAAGTAATCTCATAAGTAAACACCTTCGTATAAGATTTATAAGTTTTATCTTCCGGACGATCAACACGTACATAATATGTACCCGGATTCTTCAATGGCACTTTATTAACCTCGGCATTACAATCTTCTTCATTCTGGTAGAAAGAGATCACGCAAGAAGTATCACTACCTTTTACCTCCACGGTTTGTGCCATGCCATTATATTCAGATGACTTAGCCAATGTACACGCTGGGTATTCATCTTTAGGAGCATATATAGGATAAATCTCGACATCTCCCGTTACTTGGTATACCCTTGGATTGTCACTATTTTTGTCTGACCACTCAACGAAGTGCTGACCTACAGGCGCAACAGCCTCCAATGTGATCGTTACCCCTGCTCGAATATCATTCAAATCACAAGGAAGACCACCATTCGTAATCCTCACACCCTCCGGTTGCGATCCATTACTCGAACGTAAAACAGGAGTGCTATTACCTAAAGAGAAGTTCACAACAGGATTCGTTGAATAATAGTAAATAGTCGTACCCTCGTAATTCTTAAGAGCATCACCTTTCGGTGTAATCTTGTATGTCGTTACATTATCCTTCGTCTCTGATATAATATTCACGAACTCAGTACCCGGTCGAGTGCCAGGATTCGCTCCATGCGATGTAGGAGCCTTCGTTATCGTCACTTTAGACTTTTTAATTTTCAAGCCTACACGTCCTTCATCCGGCTTATTAGGATCCGGATAGATCTCTTCAAACGCCTCATACAAGCCATCCTCGGCACGCCTCAATACGACCGTATAATCGCCCGCATCAATAGCCGTCGAAGTTTCCTCACCGTCATTTATCTTATACTTGACATCGAACGAGAAGCCTGCGTAAGTCTGCGAGGCGAAAGGCGTGAAGGGGCGGGATACGCCACTGTAGTAGTATTCTTGATACGGACAAAAGATGTATTCCCTCTTGATCTTCACCCGATGGTCAAACACGGCCGTCACGGTCAAGGGGCCGGTTACGGTCAAGATATCACTCTGGGATATTTCCTTGCTGTTCGCCAAGATGGTAAGCAAGCTTGCGCCGGCTTGCCCTTCCGCTTTAGCTATGCGCACTCTCGTTCCATATGCCAGTTCTTCACCACTGCCTACTTCAGTCCAACTACCATCCTCACCCTCTTTACTCAAGGTGATCGTACCGGAGGCGGTCTGGCTCGGGTTGCTGCTTACGGCGGAGGCGGTCACAGCATATCCTTTCGCAACGAAAGAGGCATTTACCAACGTGATATCGCCGGTCACGGCGCATAGATTGTCGGTGCCGGGTCCTGTCACGCCGGACAGACCGACGTTACCCTCCAGCTTATACCCGGCATCCGGAAGGGAGATTACCCGAATCTTCGAGCCTACCGCTACGGTAGAGCCGGAAGTGATCAGCGTACCGTCTTCCTTATATAATAAGATAGAGCCGTGCTCCATGTTCTTCTTTTCGAGGGTGACAAGGGCCATGTTGACCGGTTTAGGCTCGAATACGGCTTTGATCGTCAAAGGCCCGGTCAGCGTTACCTTGTCGCCCTTGAGCGACTCCCCGTTTATCTGCAATGATTTCAGCTGGGTGTTCACGCTCGGGATTGCCGCAATCTGTAGGATCGAGCCTTGCTGCAATTCATCACCATTTGAGACCGGCTTCTGCCCATCCGCCGCCTGATCGTCCGGCGTGGTCACTTTAAGGTCGCCGCTGGCATCGCCGAATGTCTCGATAGATACCTTATGCAGGATCGGGGTAAAGTTGGCGCTATAGGTTCGATCCGCACCTACCGTAACCGTGAGCGTGTCTTTCTTGCCCAAGTCTACGCTCTCGCCCGCGATCGACCAGCTTGAAAGCTGATAGTTGGGTAGAGGGGTCGCTACCAAGGAGATCTTTTGACCCTTTACATACACGTTATCCTCAGCCTTGCCTAATACGTTTACGGCACCACCCGTTGTCTGTACAGCGGTGACCTTATAGGTCGTGTCTACCTTGACCGCCACGGACAACGCCGCCGTATTGTAATAAGAAGAGTTATCCGGATAGAACGTCACGGAGTACTCATGCGTACCTGCCGGCACCACGGTGTTTCCGTATGTCCAAGCGAAGGTACCGGCTACCAGATATCCCTCATCTGTAACGCTACCGCCGGACAGCAAGGAGGTTGAAAGCGATTGGCCCGCCTTGATGCTTGCGGCAGTCGGGGGAGTGATGTCGCCCTCGGCGATAGCCTTCTTGCTTGTCAGGCTCATGGTATAGATTTGCTCGAAAGCCTCGTATTCAGCGTCTTCCGGATAGGATACCTTGACAAAGAAGATGCCTTCTTGCTTCCGGTCTGATTCGCCTGCGACTTCTGTGCATTTCTCGTCCTTATAGTACCCGATCGTCAAGGTCTTGCCATCAGGAAGGGTCGCCGGGATGGTCTTACAGTCCAATACAGCGGCTTTCTCCGTATTGACCACCTGTTCCAAGCCCGATACGTTCACGACCAGTTTGGCCTTTTCCTTATGAGAGGTCAAGGTAGCGGTGAGATCCGTGACTGGCTGTCCCTTGGATGCCTTGTCGGACAAGAGACCGTTCTTCGCCGTGAACGTCCCTTCCACGAAAGAGACCGCCAGCTCTACCGGAATGCGTAGCACGGCACCCGGGGCCTTCATCTCGGTATTCCTCACGCTGTATACCACGCAGCGGAAGCTGCCATCGGCGCGCTTGCTCCACGTGAGCGCATGATCGTCCGCCAGCTCGCCGAGGATAGGCGTACCGCTCAGCAATACGCCCGCCGGCAAGGTGAAATCCACTTGGAATGAGGAGAAATCTACCGTATTATCGGATACCTTCAAGGTGAGCGTATCCTTGCTGCCAGCGGCGTTCAGGTTCGTCTTCGCCAATTTCCACTGGGCGGCGGTAGCCGTTCCCGCCGATAACAGCAGGAAGAGGGCTACGAATAATTGTTTTATATGATTCACTTTCATAATTTACTTACAGATAAAGATGTTAGTATTACTTGCCTTCACACCATGGCCTGTCTTCGCCGTCAAGCGGTAGTAGTAAACGCCCGCCGGTAAAGGAAGGGCAACCGTATAGCGGTTCTCGCCTACCTCGCCGGGCAAACCGTTCAGTACCGCGGTCAACGCACCGCTCGCGGAGAATACATGGATCATAACCGTCTGGGCGGGTTCCTCCAGTTGATAAGAGAAGGTCGTGCTGCCACGGAACGGGTTCGGATAGTTGGAGACGGCCTCCAAGCGGCTGATCGCCTCGATCGGGGCATTGGAGGTTACGATCGCGTCGCCACCGGACCTCAAGCTGTTGGCCTTCGCGTCGGAGAAGGAGGCTCCTACCAAGGTAACGCCCGCCGGCATACGCAGGATACGGCTCTTGCCCGAAGGAATCGTGCGGCCATCCAAGCTATAACCGATCACCCGCAAGGTATCCCCGTTCAAGCTGGAAGCCTGCAGGAACTTGGCGGCATCGCCCAGCAACGGGATCTCGTCGATGGCTCCCACCAACTCCAGATAGATACCGGCTACCGGTACTTGGCTATTCATCGTCAAGAAGTTATCAGCGTCGAGCTCCATTTGTACGGGAACCTCGGCCTCAGAACGCAGCGCGCTAGCCTTGGTAACCGGCTCATTGCGAATGATATTGGCGATGCCGATCACGTCGGCGATCTCTACATTATTATTATAGTTCACGTCCGCCTCGGCGAAACCGAAGTTGGAGATCATGTTATCCTTGTCCTTCAAGACGTAACTTACCGTAGCCGTCACGTCCTGTACGTTCACGGACTTGTCGAGGTTCGCGTCGCCATCGCGGGTGTAGATCCATGCTCCATATTGGACTGTCCAGCCCGGAAATAACGGATTGGTTACGAGACCAGCCACTTGATAGTTAGCGGGCAGATCGTCCGTGATCGTGAGACGATTCTCCGTATGCGCAATCGTATCGCTACCAACCGTCCAAACGAAGCGAGAGGCGGAAGTTCCCACGGTCTTTTGCGCGGAAAGATCGATAGTCTCTCCATAGGCCGCAAAACCGCCCACACGGGCCTCACCGACCGGCAACGTCACGAGACCATCGGCAGACTCCAATTGCCGCGGGTTCTCCACGCCGGTAAATTCCAAGAGCGATCCGGAGGCGCGTAAAGCCTTCAACACAGGGAACTTGGCCAAGTCGATCCGCATAGTAGGCATCGGCACGCCATAGGAGATCAATCGAGCGGCGATCTCATCGTCCATCGCCTCAATCATTGTCCAGTTCAAGAATAGCTCTTTCAAGTTCTTGTTGTTAGACAGGTCGATAGCCGTTAGGCCAGTATTGGCCACATCCAGATACTCCAAGGCAGGATACATAGAGACGATCAAGGTAGAAAGCGGCGTATTGCCGGCAAGCATCAAGGAGCGCAATACGGTATTATTCTTCGGCAAGGTAAGTTTCTCCACCCGGTTGCCGTAAAGCGACAACTCTTGTAGCTTATCCAAGGCAGATAGGTCCACCTCCTTAGCGAAGTTATTGCCCATTTGATACATATATAAATGTGTCAAGCGGCGGGGGTTCTCATCGTTCCAGATCGCTTGTGCGTACTGTGAGTTCTCGTTCGTCTGCCATGCGCCACTGCTCCACCACTCGCTCAACGCCTTGTTGTTGGAAGCGTCTACGATACGTACCAAGGTAGCCACGTCGCTTTCGGCGAATACTTGGGGTACGGTGGTCTCCACATGGATGCGCGAGGTCTCGATCTGCCAGCCGGAGAAATAAGTGATCTCCGTGATCTCACAGAACTTCGGATTCATCAGTTTACAATAATAGTCTCCATATTTTTCCTCCTTGCTATCCAGCACGAATACACCCGGACGGTTTAGCACGGGCTTCAATGCCTCTTTCTCCTCTGTCCTATATTTGGCGTTTACCCACAAGAATACGGTCTCTATACCATCGATCACGGCCTCCGAGGAGAGGTCGATCGTATCGCCGTTCTCGAACCAATATTTATCTCCAGGATGGGAGGGAGAAGTAAGCTGGAAGACACTTCGTCCATCATAACTTACATTTTGCCGATAATTCTTCAAGCCCGTATATTTCAAGAGAGATTGCCCATGCCCTACCGTCATGTTTTTTAAGCTCGGATACTGGGCCAGATCGAAACTTTCCAGATACTCCGGCAATCCCAACGACTCCAGATTCTTTCCCTCTTGCGCAGAAGGAAGCTCATACTCCGTATTTTGCAAATATAGATGACGGATAAACGCCGGCAAGTTCTTTATCAGATCTGCGAACTGCTTCGTATGCGGCAAGGCCACATAAGTCAAGCTTGTAGCCTTATCGAAGCCTTGTACCTTTAAGTCTGGGCAATACTCGATCGTCAGCCTATTTAATCGCTTAAAGGAAGAGATATCCAACGAAGTCAAAGATAAATGCTCTAGGTAAAGCTCCGTCAACTTCGAGCAACCAGTCAAGTTCAGTCTCGCCAACTTCGTTTTTTGGTAAGATCCCTCGCCCGTGTATCGCGTGCCAAATCCGAAATATTGCAGTTCCGGACATTTAGATAGGTCAAGAGACTCCAGATTCTTACTATATACATGCAGGTGCTCCAGCTTCGTATTCTTCGATAGATCCAGCTTCTCTATATTCATGAAATTCTCACAATCGAAATACTTCAGCTCGGTGAAAGCGCTTAGGTCTAATTGAGAGATCGTATCCTTCGAGCTCCAATCAAACTCAATAGCTAGATGTGTCAACCGGCCGACCTCGTCCGTGCTCCAGTCCGTACGGATCACGTCTTGATACGAGTTCCAATTCTCGCGTTCCCAGCCCTTGCTATCCACGAACTCCTTTAATTGGGTGATATTCGGGTTATCGGCAGCCAACTTCTTCAATCCGGCGATGTCTGCAGGGGAGTAGTTGTCCGAGTTACGGGCTACCTTGATCTGGGGTGTCTCCATACACCAATTGCCGTAATTCGAATTGGTAATCGAACACATATAATATTCACCCGGCTTTCCGGTAAAGACGAAAGCACCTTCCTTGCCGGATACCGCCGGCATAGTCGCTTTCGTCCGTTTACCAGTAGCCCGATCAATAAGGTACCATTGATATACCGATTTCACGCCACCCGCCGTAGCGTAAGCGGATAGATCGATCTCCGTACCTGCTGCGGCGTAAGCATTGTTATTGTCTACTTGCGTACCAGCCTTGATTGTAGTAAAACCATAAACGTTCAAATTTTGAGGTAACGGAGTAGGCAACGTCACCGTAGCCCAAGTAAGCGAATTATTACCACTCAACCCCAAGTTCCGCAGTCTCGTCAATTTCGACAGATCCAATTTCTCAACTTGGGTACCATCCAAATCCAACTCTTCCAGTCCGGATAACGCCGATAAATCCAACTTGGAAACCGTACGGGTTCTATAGTCTTTGATAAAGAAGGATTTCACCCGGCTCGTGGATTCTTCATTCCATGTCACGCCCACGTTATAGCCATCACCCTGCGTCCTGTCTTTCAGGTACTCCTTGTTGGAGATGAAGTTCTGCAAGTCCGAGTTCAGCGGATTGGCCTCGGCGATCGCTTTCAAGGCGGCTATATCGTCCTGCGAGTTATTGGTTGGGAAAGCGAACGGTGCTTGGCTACCATACCCTACCCTATTGCCGTCCGCATCACAAATATCCACTTGAACCGTTCCGTTCCATTCCTCCGTGGCGTGAGCCATCAACGTGAATTGCGTAGCGGAGAAGGAAGGGATATCTAATACGTATATGGGCTCATTATATAGACCAGTCTCTTTACTTAGGTTCTGCCCGGAAAGGGTCAAGCCTTCAGAAGGGCCATTCAGATAAATCTTCATCTTAGCGTGTTGCCCCTGCAGGAAACCCGCCTTCGTCACGTTGATCGCAAAAGGGATATCCTCGTTCAAATCACCGGATGTACGCAACAACTCTCCCATAGTGGGAGCCTTATCACCCAGCATAAATCGTATCGTTTGCCCGGTGGAGACTAAAGCAGCCGTGCTCATGTCTCGCGAGCTGTACACTTTCACGGTATAGCCAGCCTCGCACTCCTTCGAGCTATTCATTTGCAGACGAAGCCCAACGCTATATCCATAGTCCGTCAACTTCTCGTCCGGTATCCAAAAGCCGCCATTGTCTAACGTTTGCGCCGGCTCAGAATCCTCAAAGCGGAACTCTACCCCGTCCGGATTCGCCGTGTTCGCCAGCTGTACACGTACAGCCATGCCCTTCGTGAAGTTCTCGATATTGAAATTCAAGCTCCAAGTAGCCATCGGATCCCACTTGTAGATAAAGCTATAAGCTACAGGATCCAGAGTATTGGAAAACCGTACCTCCCCTTCCGCCTGGCTCTGTCGAGCCCCGGGTGTCATTCCCGCCGGGCTCGCCGACCCGGCCATACCCCAAGCCAGTCCATGCCCCGGCCATGCGGCGCATAAACATAAGACCATCGCGATGAGCGACAACCTCATACTAATTCCTCGTAAAATTGTTTTCATAAGCAATAAATTTATAGATAGGTGTTTTTACATTCGTAATGCGTATCGACATCTCCCCTATGATAAGACATCGATACGCTAGCCAGAAAGATATTCCCGCCGGTGGCCCGGATACGCTAGCCGTCCCAAGCCCCGGCGGGGATATGCCAGAGGAGCCGGATCAGATCTCATCCGGGCTCTCGGAATCGCCGCCACCGCCCTGTCCGGGATCGGTGGTCTTTGCGTCGGCCGGCAGCTCCACCCAGAAGATGTTGTCGCTGATCAGCGAGCGGACCATGTTGCGTCCGCTGCCGCTCCTGCGAGCCTCGGGGATGAAGCGCACGCGTACGCCGGCGATCTGCGCGGCGCTCACGTCCTTCTCGTCCGCTACCCCGTTCTTGATCGTATTGGCGGTGTAGTAGAACGTGCCCAGGCCGTCCATCTTCACTGTACGGCCTTGCGCCATATAATCGGCCAAGACACCCGCGAGGTCCTTCAAGACGGCGTACGTGTCCGCACGGCTCACGGTGGAGATCTGCGCCAAGCGGTCCGCCACCTCATCGGTGTTGACCGGCTTGCCTACCGTAACGGCCATGGGATACCACAGTCCGTTGACTTTCTGCTTCTTTTTCTTATAAAATGCCATAATGTCATTTTTAAAGGTTAATGGCTACCTGCCGGAAAGGGGAAAATGAGACTCCGGCACCGAACCCCGTCCGGTCCGGCACCGAACCCCGTCCGGTCCGACACCGAACGAGGTCTGGTGTCGGACTGAACAGGGTCTGGTGTCGGACCTGTCAAAACAGCCTTTTTCAAGGCGGGAGACCACCTTCCCGGCTTGCTGCCAAGATGTCGTGCGCCGGGATTCTCTCGCCATTCCCGGCTTAGCGTGTCGTGTCGGTGGGATGACCTTTCCCGCATAGGCTGTCCGCAAACACGACGAGCCGGTCCGCGGAGGAAATCCTCCACGAACCGGCTCGTCGTACAAACAGAATATATATAGGTCAGCTTGCTTGCTACACAATTATTCCGATTTACCAAGCGCATACTGATAAAAAAGGTTAACATCATATATCCATCACACATTATCATATGATTTTCATATACTCTTTTAATGTATAAGACGTAGTAAATATAAGAAATAAAAAAATATGTAATAAAGACCTGCACACCCCACACCCCAAAATTCATGCTTATTGTGCGTATATAGCGGATAAGCGATTAAAAATAGCGGTTATGTGACATAAATAAATTTGAATACCATTTTGAGGGGATGGAGACGGGGCACGCCCCGTCTCTACAACTGGGTAATGAGTTAATCCTATAGACCTACTTTTTTCCTTACCAAATATCTTATTACATGGAAATTATTCCATACATTTGCCACTGTACTAATAAATAACAGTTACGACTATGACAAAATTAAGCAACATCCCCGCCAAGGAAACTACGGCCAAGACCGCAAAGACACGTAAGACCAAGACCGGACCCGCAAAGCTCAAGTGGGATCCTACCAAGCCGATGCAATTCACCCAAGAAGAGATCTGGGAACATATCCATGAGATTGAGAAGGGGCCGTTCATGACCCTAGATGAAGGTTTTAAACGTTTTGAGGCATGGAAGCAAGACCTACTCAAAAGCAGGTTATAACCAGTAGTTTATTTTGGGAAAGTTACGATAATGTATATGTTCAAGGCCTTGACTTATTTGGATTCTACCAAGCGGAATTATACGCTAACAAGATAAAATCCATCTTATACGAGTTAGACCAAACCTATCCTTATTATCCCGAATGCCGACACCTAACCACGAAAAGCCGCATGTACCGGAACATCATCCTAGATTCACACCTTATCATCTACCGCATCACCGAGGAACGCATCGAGGTGCTGGACATCGTCCATTCAGCATCCAGCATGCGAAAGATCAAGAAAACAAAGAATATCCACATCGAATAACACAAAGAAAGGCGAGCCACCCGTAAGTGACCCGCCTCTTTTTGCTGATATATAAGGATTAAGATTGGATTAGTTGTTCTCCGGACGAAGCTTGCGTACAGTAACAGCAGTCTGCCACATCTCGCTCTCGCGCAACGCCTTCAATTCAGCCTCCAATTTCTCACGATAATCCGGCTTAGAGTTTGAGTCGATAGAGATCTGAGCCTCGTTACCGCATTTTACGTTCGCATACAATTTCTCGACAACCGGCTTGATTGCGTCGTGGAACGGACCCATCCAGTCCAAAGCGCCACGCTGGGCAGTCGTAGAGCAGTTAGCGTACATCCAGTCCATACCATTCTTGGCGAATAAGGGCATCAAGGATTGAGTCAACTCCTCGACCGTCTCGTTGAAAGCCTCGGAAGGAGTATGTCCATTCTCGCGCAATACCTCATACTGGGCCAACAACAAACCTTGGATAGCGCCCATCAAAGAACCACGCTCACCAGTCAAATCGGAAGTAGCCTCACGGATGAAAGTCGTCTCGAACAAGTAGCCGGAACCGATACCGATACCCAACGCCAACGTACGATCCATCGCCTTGCCAGTAGCGTCTTGATAGATAGCGAAAGAAGAGTTCAAGCCACGACCCTCAAGGAACATGGAACGCAAAGACGTACCAGACCCCTTCGGAGCGACCATGATCACGTCAATATCCGCAGGAGGAACAACGCCCGTACGATCGTTCCAAGTGATCGCGAAACCATGAGAGAAATACAGGGCCTTGCCAGCTGTCAAATAAGGCTTCATCGTAGGCCATACAGACATTACGGCAGCGTCGGACAACAAGCACATGATGATCGTGGCCTTGTCGCAAGCCTCCTCGATACCGAACAGAGTCTCACCCGGAACCCATCCGTCCTCAACCGCTTTCTCGTAAGTCTTACCTTGGCGCTGGCCAACGATTACGTTGAAACCATTGTCACGAAGGTTCAATGACTGTCCCGGTCCCTGTACGCCATAGCCGATAACAGCGATTGTCTCATCTTTTAATATCTCTCTTGCCTTTTCCAACGGAAATTCCTCGCGGGTCATTACATTCTCTACAACACCGCCAAAATTCATTTGTGCCATTTTTTTTAACTATTAATGTTTAAAAACCTATTTATGTATCTCTTTTATTATCTCCAAGTAACCGCCGCACGACAGATCGCCTTTCCCTCATGGCAAATAGCCATGTCTTGCTTATCGGGAGCGGACTCCGCCTTATGAAGCGTAAGCGGCATACCTTGTTTACCCTCGGATTGGTAGGCGATCTCCAGACGGCCGATCTCACGGGTCTTGAACTGGTCGATATCGAACAAATCCAGCAGATGCTCGATATACTTCACGCTATTGAAGTGACCGTTGATATCCAAGTCGCTGTATTTGATCGAATACGGGATTCCCTCCGCCTTATTCTCCACCGGCATGATCTTGCCCGGCTTCTCGATCGGGCACGGACGCTCGTCGATATATTTGCCCAATGCCTCTACATCCAATAAGGTAGGACGGCGGGTCTCCACGTCGATAGCCGCCCAAATAGAACGGGCAAATCCAAAGGTTTTCCCATTCTCATCCGCCAGCTCGAAACAACGACTGGTGAAGAGGCGTCCGACCTCATCGATCCAAGTGTATAGATTAATCTTATCGAAGGCGGTAGGATATTCCTTCATCTCGATAGCCAGACGGGACAACACCCAAGCCGTATGACGCTCCGACATATCATTGAAACCGAACCCACGCTCTCCGGCATGGCTGGAAGCGGCGTGAATCAAATAGTTACCAATCATAGGGAGCGTTACACGTCCCCTGAAATCCATCAAATACGGCTCCGCCACGAAATGAAATAATCCTACTTTCTCCATATCTTATTATTGTTGCTTTTCATGTAACTTTCGCTCCATATCGGCCAACATATCGCTCAAGCGCTCCACCTTGCTCTTCGTGATAGCCACACGTCCGGAGCGGATGAATTGCAGGACACCGATCGTCTCGCTCAACTCATTGAACAAGGCTTGTGTCTCGTCATAGTGGCCACTCTTCTCCAATACCACGCAGGTCTCGTTCATCTCCAAGATACGAGCGTTGTATTTACGGATCAATCCCTCCACGGTTCCCATCTTGATGAAAAGCTCGGTACTTAGCTTATAAAGAGCGATCTCTTGATAAACCAAATCCTCATCCGTATTATAATAAGCCTTCAAGATATCCACACGTTTATCGATCTGTTTCACCACCTTATCGATCATATCCTCATCAGCGAAGGTCGTGATCGTAAACTTATGGATGCCCTTGATAGCGGACGGAGAGACGGACAGAGTCTCGATGTTCAGCTGTCGGCGTGTAAAGATAATCGTTATCTGGTTCAAAAGACCTACGATATTCTCTGAAAAGATAATAACGGTATATAATTTCTTTGTTGTCATAGCTTCATCTCCTCCTTATTTCTCGTCTCCCATAATCATGTTTGTCACGCTTCCCCCGGCAGGAACCATCGGATATACCATTCCGCAAGTCTCCACGTTAGCGACCAACACGTAAGCGCCGTCGTGGTTTAGCATCTCAGCGATAGCGTCGTCCAATTCCTCCCGCTTTTCAACGGCACGGCCGGCGATACCATAGGCTTTAGCGATCGCCACGAAATCCGGATTCTCCATGATGGTGTTTGAATAACGCTCGTGGAAGAACAATTCTTGCCACTGACGTACCATACCTAAGAAGTTATTATTAAGAATGATAATCTTCACGTTCAGTTTCTCCTGCATGATAGTGCCCAATTCCTGAATCGTCATCTGCATACCCCCATCACCGGTAAAGAAGCAGACCGTACGGTCCGGAGCCCCGAACTTAGCGCCCATAGCGGCCGGCAGACCAAATCCCATCGTACCTAAACCTCCGGAAGTTACCACGCTACGGGTTTGTTTATATTTGAAATAGCGGACGCCCATCATCTGGTTCTGCCCAACGTCGGTCACCAATACAGCGTCGTTACCGGTCGCCTCGGAAACCTTACGGACTACCTCGCCCATTTTCAGTTGGCCCTCGGTCGGATACAATTCCTTCTCGATTACCTTATCGTATTCCTCTTTCTCGTCCCGATCGAACTCGGCATTCCATTCCGGACGTTTACGTTCTTCCAACAACGCCGTGATCATCGGTATCGTGTGCTTGGCATTACCCAGCACCTTTACATCCACGGCAACATTCTTGCCGATTTCCGAGTTATCGATATCCAGATGGATAATCTTGGCTTGCTTAGCGTATGTCTTTAAATCGCCAGTCACACGGTCGTCGAAACGCATACCGATAGCGATCAATACATCACACTCATTCGTTTTCCGGTTCGGCCCTACGTTTCCATGCATGCCGAGCATTCCCTTGTTCAATGGGAAATCGGTTGGCAACGCGGATAAGCCCAATACCGTAGATCCGGCAGGTATATCATTCTTTTGGAGAAACGCTTTCAATTCCTCTTCCGCACCGCCTAACAATACTCCCTGTCCGACCAGACAGAAGGGTTTCTTCGCCTCATTGATTAAATCGGCGGCGGCCTTGATACGATCCTTATTGATATCCGGCTCCGGTTGATAACTACGTACGTAATCGACCTTCTTATATTCATATTCCACCAACCCTACTTGCGCGTCCTTCGCTAAATCCAGCACAACTGGACCCGGACGGCCTGTAGAAGCGATATAAAAAGCACGAGAAACAGCCCATGCGATCTCCTCCGGCTTGCGGATTTGATAAGCCCATTTCGTGATCGGTTGCGTGATGCCAATCACGTCGACTTCCTGAAAAGCATCGGTTCCCAACAACGGCGAGGGTACTTGACCGGCGATTACGACCATTGGCGTACTATCCATCAGCGCATCAGCGATACCCGTGATGGTATTCGTAGCGCCCGGGCCGGAAGTAACCAACGTCACTCCTACCTTGCCAGATACACGGGCATATCCTTGAGCCGCATGGGTAGCGCCTTGCTCGTGGCGCACCAATACATGCCTCAACTGGTCCCTATAATCATATAAACTGTCGTAAATAGGTATCGCCTGTCCGCCGGGATAACCGAAGATAGTATCTACTCCTTCAGCAATCAACGCTTTCAGCAAAGCTTCCGAACCGGTTATCTTTTGTTTCTCCATAAAAAATAACGTGTTTAATGTATATTATTGGCTTTAATCTTCAACAATCCTTACACCTCCCTTATCGGCGGAGCTAACCATCTTCCCGTACGCTCTCAACGCTTTCGAGACCTCACGCTGACGCGTCGGCGGCGTAAAGGCTTTCTTTCCACGTGCCTCTTCCGCCTTACGGCGCTCGGCCAACTCCTCGTCGCTCAACCGCACGTTGATGGAACGTTCCGGGATATTGATCTCGATGATATCCCCGTCTCTCACCAGTCCGATAGCGCCACCGGAAGCGGCCTCGGGAGAGATATGCCCGATAGAAAGACCGGACGTACCGCCACTGAAACGACCATCCGTGATCAAGGCGCACTCCTTACCTAAGTGACGGCTCTTTATATAAGAGGTAGGATATAACATCTCTTGCATTCCCGGCCCCCCTTTCGGACCCTCATACGTGATGACGACCACATCGCCTGAAACGACCTTGCCTCCTAAAATGCCCTCGCAAGCGGCATCCTGTGAATCGAAGACTTTCGCCGGGCCGGAGAATTTCCAAATACTCTCATCCACACCGGCGGTTTTTACGACACATCCGTCCAAGGCGATATTCCCTCTCAAAACAGCCAAGCCGCCATCCTTGGAATAAGCGTGCTCCACGTCACGGATACAACCTTCGGCACGATCCGTATCTAATTCCTTATAATAAGATTCTTGGGAACCCATCTGGATACTGAACCGATGAGCGGGAGCGCTCTTGTATTTACGGATCGCCTCCTCCGTTACGTTCGGGGAAGTGACGGCGTATTTATCAACAGCCTCGGCCAAGGTCAGGCCGTCCGCACGTCTCGTGCTGCCATCCACAAGCCCGGCTTTCATCAACTCGTTCATGATACCGAGGATTCCACCGGCACGGTTTACGTCTTGTACATGATAAGTGTGCGTATTCGGGGCTACCTTACACAGGCAAGGAGTCTTGCGGGATAACATATCGATATCCTCCATATGAAAATCGGCGCCGGCTTCTTGTGCCACGGCCAATAAGTGAAGCACCGTATTGGTAGACCCCCCCATGGCGATATCCAGAGACATGGCGTTCAAGAAAGCCTGACGGGTAGCGATGTTGCGAGGTAACACGGAATCATCCCCGTCACGATAGTATTTGTAAGCGTTCTCAACGATTTGCTTAGCCGCGTCACGGAAAAGTTGGATACGGTTCTTATGGGTAGCCACGATCGTCCCGTTACCCGGAAGCGCCAGACCGATCGCCTCGTTCAAGCAGTTCATAGAGTTAGCGGTAAACATACCGGAACAACAACCGCAACCCGGACACGCATGGCGTTCCACCTGCTCGATACGCTCATCGCTTACCGATGTATCGGCAGACTCAATCATCGCATCGATCAAATCAAGATGGCGGCCATCCAGCTCACCTGCCTCCATCGGGCCACCGGACACGAACACCGTCGGGATATTTAATCGCATGGAAGCCATAAGCATACCCGGCGTGATCTTATCGCAATTGCTGATGCAAACCATAGCGTCCGCCTTATGGGCATTTACCATATATTCCACGCTGTCCGCGATAATGTCGCGTGAAGGAAGCGAGTAAAGCATCCCATCGTGCCCCATAGCGATACCGTCGTCGATAGCGATCGTATTAAATTCAGCGGCGAAACAACCTTGTTTCTCGATCTCGGCCTTGACCAGTTGACCGATCTCATGCAAATGCGTATGCCCCGGCACGAACTGGGTAAATGAATTTACGATAGCGATAATAGGCTTGCCGAACTGTTCCTCTTTCATCCCGTTGGCACGCCATAGCGCACGGGCTCCGGCCATCCTACGACCTTCGGTGCTAAATGAGCTTCTTAACGGATTCTTCATCTCTTTCCTATTTTTTGTTCGTAGAGCGCTTTATCCACGCCTCTACCTTGATTTATTTATAATAAAAAAGCCTTTCCCTATATGGAGAAAGGCTTAAGAAATATCTCTACGACTTCACAACTTCTTACACACCTTTCTCCTTACCTACTAATGACTAGAAGGACCACCACGAGAATAATATGCAATACGTTGTTCATCATCTTTTCTTATTGTCTTTGTTTGTTTGACGCTGCAAATGTAGAACAATAATTGATATGCGCAAAGGATTTAAAAGAAAATTCTTTATTTTTCTTTCAATTCTCAAGCAAATACCATTTTAGGATTGCATTTTAACAGGAGCAAGAGTGTATTACTTAGGAATCGGAAGGTATAGAAGGGAAAAAACTTCGATTTCCAAACAGAAACAGTAAAAAGACAAATGTTATCTAAAACAGATTCCAGATAACATTTTTATCAGATAACACGACTTACGATAACACGTATCTCATAAGAAAATCCTATTCTAGCGATAAAAAAGATACATATAAACTCTAAATCACATATTTATTAACACTTGTAGACTATAAATAGCCTTGAAAAAATTCATAATAGTGTTCTAGAAAAAACATAAGGAAGTTTTCTGAAGAACATAAGGAATAAATTTCATCTAGTATCGGACTAAATTTTGTTAACATTCGAATGAAAATCACCTAAAATCAAGACTAAATCCGGCATAACCCACGCTAGAAGCAGCTCAAGCAAAGACATTTTCAAAATGACTTTCAGACAGAGAAAGCCTTAAATACTCAACCGATAGACAGCTATTCAAACATCAATCATAAAAAAGACCAACAACACCTGCATTCAAACATCATTCTGATTTACACAACCATCAAATGCTTGCGCTTTTTCCGTGCGACCAAGCCCCCGCCCCATAATTCATCACCCACAGAGAGCAATAATAACACTTTGACATTTTGCCAGTTCACGGTTTGATAAGCCATTTAAGTAAACGATTCATTAAATATATCGCCGATTTCCTAATATACAGCATTTCATACTTTGATTTGGATAAACAATAAATATAATAATTTGTATCTTTGACCCCAATAGCAATTAAGAAACTGATCGTTAATAAAAATATGAAACACTACAACTTCGACGAAGTTATCGAACGGCATGGGACGAGTTGCGTGAAATTCGACCGTTTGAAAGAGATGTTCGGTGACGAGAATCTGATACCACTATGGGTGGCGGATATGGATTTCCGCACACCGGACTTTATTGTAGAGGCCCTGAAGAAACGTTGTGAGCACGAGATATTCGGCTATACATTCGGCTCCGACGAGTATTACGAGAGTATCATCAATTGGGTACACTACAAACATAACTGGAAAATACAACGGGAATGGATCAGCTATATCCCGGGAATCGTAAAGGGAATCGCTTTCGCTATCCAATGCTTTACGCAAAAAGGAGATAAGGTCATCATCCAGCCCCCTGTTTATCACCCGTTCCGCATCGTTCCGGAAAAAATGAAGCGTGAGGTCGTTTATAATCCGCTAAAGATGGTAGATGGTGTTTATGAGATGGATTTCGATCATCTTGAATCTATTATAGATGATAAATGCAAGGTATTGATCCTCTGCAACCCTCACAATCCGGGTGGGATCGTCTGGAAAAAGGAAACCTTGGTCCGCTTGGCCGAGATTTGCGCCAAGCACAATATTTTGGTTATCTCCGATGAGATTCATGCGGAAATGGCCTATCCTCAGTATACGCATTATCCATTTGCCTCCGTATCGGATACTGCCGCTTCTTGCAGCATAACTTTCATGGCACCGAGCAAGACGTTCAATATCGCCGGTATCGTGACTTCCTACGCAATCGTTCCCAATGATCGCATCCGGGAAGAATTTTATTCTTTCCTTGAGGCCGGAGAGTTTGGCGATGGCACGATCTTCGCTTATACGGCAACAACCGCCGCTTACACCTATGGCGCCGAATGGTTGCAACAAATGCGAATGTATATCATGGAGAATGTACGTTTCGTGGAAGAGTTCATGAAACTACATCTCCCCAAGATAAAAGTTTACCAGCCCCAAGCCTCCTTCCTCGTTTGGTTGGATTGCAGGGAACTGAAATTAAGTCAAGATGAACTCGTACACCTGTTCAAAGACAAAGCCGGACTAGCGCTGAACGACGGAAGTATCTTCGGCCCCGGGGGAGAAGGCCATATGCGTTTGAACATTGGTTGCCCCCGCTCTGTTTTAGATAAAGCGATGAACGCTTTTAAAAAGGCGGTGGATAAGAAATAAAATCGTATCTTTGCGAGCATTTCTATACATATTTAAAATACAAGACAAATGAAAATTACAGCAAACAAATACGTTGCGGTTACATACGACCTGAACGTTGGCGAAGGTGAAGAACGTGAGTTAATGGAAAAAGCGACGGTCGAGGCTCCTTTGAAATTCATCTACGGAACAGGCATGATGCTTCCGGCATTCGAGAAAGCCTTGAACGGGCTGGAAGTAGGTGGCACGTTCAACTTCTCCATCGAGCCAGCCGAGGCTTATGGCGAATATAACGAGGAGCACGTATTGGATCTTCCGAAGAATATCTTCGAGGTGGACGGTAAATTCGACGCCGAGATGATCAAGGAAGGTAATACCGTCCCAATGATGGATTCTAATGGCAACCGTATGAACGGCTCTGTATTGGAAGTGAAGGATGATATCGTGGTAATGGACTTCAACCATCCGTTGGCTGGCGAGACTTTGCATTTCAGCGGCGAGGTAATCGACGTACACGAACCGACAGCGGAAGAGATCGCAGCCTTCTCCGCTCCCGCAGGTGGATGTAGTTGCGGTTGCGACGATTGCGGTAGCGATTGTGGCGATAACCACGAGGGTGGTTGTGGTTGTGGTGGATGCCACTAAATAATGGGAAATTGAGAATTGAAAATTGAAAATTAGGAGAAACGCCTAATCATCGGCTTTTGATTCTCAATTTTCAGTTTTCAATTTTCAATTAGACAAAGCGGTGAATACTTTTGGTAATATTTATAGATTAACATCGTTCGGCGAATCGCACGGCCCCGGTATCGGCGGCGTGATCGACGGATGCCCAGCCGGGATCGAATTAGATACGGCATTCATCCAGCAAGAGCTGAACCGTCGTAAACCGGGACAATCCCGTATCACGACCCCCCGTAAAGAGGATGATGAGGTACAATTTCTTTCCGGCATCTACGAGGGAAAGACAACCGGTACGCCGATAGGTTTCATCATCTGGAACAAAAACCAACATTCCTCGGACTATGACAATATGAAGACGGTTTACCGTCCTTCCCATGCCGATTATACCTATCAAACGAAATATGGAATCCGTGATCCCCGTGGAGGAGGACGTTCGTCCGCTCGGGAAACGATCGCTCGTTGCGTGGCTGGAGCTATCGCTAAACTCGCCCTTAAACAATACGGCATACAGATCCAAGCTTATACCTCGCAGGTCGGCCCGATCCAATTAGCGGGTAGTTACCAAGATTATGATTTAAGCTTGACGGAGGAGAGCGACGTACGTTGCCCGGACCCGAAGACCGCCTCAGAGATGGAAACCTTGATCGCCGAGATCAAATCAAAAGGAGATACGATCGGCGGTGTTATTACCTGTGTGGCGAAAGGGGTTCCCGTCGGATTGGGAGAGCCTGTGTTCGGCAAGTTACATGCCGCGTTGGGACATGCGATGCTTACGATCAACGCCGTGAAGGGCTTCGAGTATGGAGACGGATTCAACGCCGCCTTCTTCCGCGGATCGGAAAGGAACGATCGCTTTTTCAATGATAACGGGCATATCAATACTCGTACCAATAATTCCGGCGGTATCCAAGGAGGGATCTCCAACGGACAAGATATTTATTTCCGGGTAGCCTTTAAATCGGTCGCTACGATCTTGATGGAACAAGAAACGGTTAACATGGAGGGAGAGGATACGATATTAAAGGCACGCGGACGTCATGATCCATGCGTATTGCCTCGTGCGGTACCTATCGTCGAGTCTATGACCGCCATGACTTTATTGGATTATTTATTGATCCAGAAGACACGGGAAAACTTTTAAGACTAATTCTATATGGCTTGGATTCTGTTAATTATAGCCGGATTATTCGAGATCGGCTGGCCGCTGGGCTTTAAATTAGCAAGTATGCATTCCAAATATTTTATTTGGTTTATAGGTTTATCGATCTTATCCATGGGCTTAAGCGGTTATTTCTTATATCTCGCCCAGAAAAGCATCCCGATCGGTACGGCTTATGTAATCTGGACCGGGATCGGGGCTATAGGGACTGTTCTTCTTGGAATCTTGTTTTTCCATGATTCCGCGAATATATTCAGGTTATTGTTCTTATCCTTGATATTGATAGGGATCGTCGGCCTGAAATTAGTCCATTAATCCGGGAGAAAAACACCAGTATTCGCATAGCCTCACGGCAGTATCGGTGTGAACTTACGCCAGTATAGGCGTAGGGCTATGCGGATACCGGCGTTAAACGATGCGGTTATTCATGATGGTAAGGCTCGTTATTCAAGATCGTCATCGCCCGGTAAATCTGCTCGATAAAGATCAATCGGATCATCTGGTGGGAAAAAGTCATCTTGCTCAACGAGATCTTTTCCGATGCCGCCTTATACACGGCCTCACTAAAACCGTAAGGACCGCCCACCACAAATACCAAGCGTTTCGGGACCGTATGCATTTTCTTTTCCAGATAAGTAGAAAATTGCATGGAGGTGAACTCCTTCCCTTTCTCGTCCAGCAACACCAAATAATCGCCGGGCTGCAAAGCCTTTAAAATCAATTCGCCCTCTTTCTCCTTTTGCTGCGCCTCTGAGAGGTTCTTCACGTTCTTTATATCCGGTATGACTTCCATTTCAAAGGGTATATAATGCGTCAAGCGATTTTTATACTCATTGATAGCCTCCACAAAATAACCGGCATCCGTCTTACCAATCACAATCAGTCCAATCTTCATCTACTTACATTTACAGGTTTAGAAAGGCTAAGTTACAAGAAAAATACATACCTTTGCCACTAATTACTCAATAAAATAAAGAAAGCTTATGAAACGACTCTTACTTACATTCGCCTTGATATTCGCATTCGTATGTGCGCAGGCGGCGGATATTACCAGTATATCAAATGCTTTCAAGGCAGGAAATGCCTCCTCTCTATCCGGTGCTATGGATAAGGTGGTGGATGTAGCCTTGCCCGGTTCCTCTAAGAAATGTAACGGAAGTGAGGCCGTCTCTATGTTGTCCTCATTTTTCAGTTCGAATAAGCCTTCCGGATTCTCGGTCGTACATCATGCGGATAAAAAGGAAAGCGGTTTCCTTGTCGGAAAGCTTCCGACGTCTTCCGGTGAGTACCGTGTAAACATCACGTACCGTGCCGAAGGGAATACAGCGATTATACAATCAATCAGAATAGAATAAAAGATGGACAAACTTATTGACGACTTAATCAAATTAGCGTTTGCCGAGGATATTGGCGATGGTGATCATACCACCTTATGTTGCATCCCCGAGACAGCGATGGGGAAAAGCCAGCTGATCATCAAGGAAGATGGCGTATTGGCCGGCGTGGAAATGGCTAAACGTATCTTCCACGACTTCGATCCGGAACTGAAAATGACGGTCTTTATACAAGACGGAGCCGAAGTGAAAAAAGGGGATATAGCGTTCGTGGTGGAAGGTAAGATCCAATCCTTATTGCAGACCGAGCGGTTGATGCTGAACGTTATGCAACGCATGAGCGGTATCGCTACTACGACTCGTAAATACGCCAAGGCGTTAGAAGGCACCAAGACACACGTTCTAGATACTCGCAAGACAACTCCCGGTATGCGTATGATCGAGAAAGAGGCCGTACGTATCGGTGGCGGCATGAACCATCGCATCGGTTTGTTCGATATGATCTTATTGAAAGATAATCATGTGGATTTCGCCGGCGGCATCGAGCAAGCGATCACACGTGCGCAAAACTATCTGAAAGAGAAAGGAAAGAGCCTAAAGATCGAGATCGAGGTTCGTAACTTCGACGAGTTGGAACAAGCCATGAAAGTAGGCGGTATCGATCGTATCATGTTGGATAATTTCAATATCGAGAATACAAAAGAAGCGGTTCGCCGCATCAACGGACGTTTCGAGGTAGAGTCTTCCGGCGGTATCACGTTCGACACATTACGTGATTACGCGGAATGTGGCGTAGACTTCATCTCCGTAGGGGCTTTGACTCACTCCGTGAAGAGCTTGGATATGAGCTTCAAAGCCTGCTAAAACGAAAAACGATCATTCTATAAAAAAACAGCCTTGAGAAGATCAACTTCTTGAGGCTGTTTTTCTATATCTACCCTATTATCTTGATTCACTATCATTTCTGATAGAACTATTATCATTTTTAAAACATTGCCATTCCTTCCTTTCCCGTACTTTTAAGAACAAATTATTCAACCTAAAAATAGTATCATGAAAGAATTGAAAATGTTTATAGATGGCAGATTCATTGAGAATGAGTCTGGGAAATGGATCAAGGTATTGAATCCTTCTACCGAAGAGGTTATTTCACTGATGCCCGACGGGACGGTTGAAGATGCCAGAAAAGCAATCGATGCCGCAGAGAAAGCGCAGAATCAATGGGAAAGAACACCCTCTATAGAAAGGGCGGCTTATCTGACAAAGATAGCGGCAGGCATCCGTAAGAGAGAGAAGGAACTGACCGACATCATCGTCCGTGAAGGAGGCAAAACCCAAGGACTCGCCAATGTTGAAGTTCTTTTTACCGCGGATTATATGGATTACATGGCAGGCTGGGCCCGTCGGTACGAAGGGGAAATCATTCCCAGTGACCGCCCTCATGAAAACATTTTCTTATTTAAGAGACCGATTGGAGTAACGACAGGTATCCTACCTTGGAATTTCCCATTCTTTCTAGTCGCTCGTAAAGCCGCTCCGGCCTTGATCACCGGAAATACGATCGTGATAAAACCTAGCCAGCTTACGCCAGAGAACGCATACGTATTCGCACAGATCGTGGAGGAGGCAGGTTTGCCTGCCGGCGTTTTCAATCTGGTAAATGGACGGGGTAGCGTGATTGGGCATGAACTCGCGGCGAATCCGAAAGTAGGTATGGTTAGTCTGACAGGAAGCGTGGGAGCCGGACAACAAACCATGTCCGCTGCCGCTCCTAATATCACGAAAGTATCTCTGGAGTTAGGAGGTAAAGCCCCGGCTATCGTGATGAAGGACGCAGATATCGATCTTGCTGTTAAGTCTATTATTGCCTCTCGTGTGATCAATACCGGACAGGTATGTAATTGTGCCGAACGGGTTTATGTAGACAAAGCGATAAAAGAGACCTTCATGGAAAAACTAGTCGCCGGCATGAAGCAGGTAAAAGTAGGAAACCCCAATGAGGTCGCGGATCTGGATATGGGACCGCTTATTGAAGCCAGCGCGTTGGAGTCTATGGAGAAAAAAGTAGAGAGAGCGATCCAGCAAGGTGCTAGGCTACTGTGTGGCGGGCATAGGATCGGTACAAAAGGATATTTCTTCGAACCGACCGTTTTGGATTGTGTTACACAGAAAATGGATATCATACAAGAAGAGACTTTTGGCCCCATACTGCCGGTTGTCGAATATTCAGATATCAACGACGCTATCGCATGGGCGAATGATTGCGAATATGGATTGACATCTTCCGTATATACACAAAACTTGGATAATGCATTCAAGGTAATGCGTTCCTTAAAATTCGGGGAGACTTATATTAACCGTGAGAATTTTGAGGCTATGCAAGGCTTCCATGCGGGATGGCGTAAATCCGGAATCGGTGGCGCGGATGGAAAACATGGACTTGAGGAGTATTTGCAAACTCAAGTGGTTTATCTTGAGACAAAGGAATAAAAAATAAGACTAAAGATCCCTTCTTGGGATCTTTAGCATATCTACTTAATCTAACGTCAAATTAAACTCATCCCTCAAACGGCCCAAGGTAGGATTTATCTTCATCAGCAACTCTAGCTTTTCCGTGGATGTATAAGCCAAATGCTTCTCATTTCCCTCTACGATCCGGACACGCATCTGGATACGGCTATTAGTAAGATGCTGGCGGAGAAATGGCAGGATATGGATCGCGTTATTGATCAATTCCTCTTGCTGCCCCGGGTTATGTACGGCTACCTCGAAATAATAATTCTCTTGCAAGGTAGGCTTGCAATTGATCATCGTATTCTTAAGATACACTTTCTTGTCAATCGTTGCGGCGTAATTATCCCATTCACGAACCAAGGAATCATTGTCAAAGGGAGTTACTACCTCCTTTACGTTCGTTGTCGCTTGTTGAACGGTTTGTTGCTTAGGCTTCTCCACTCCGATCTCCTTCATGGAGATTCCCATCGGACGAGCCGTTCTACGAACCGGATTAGGCGCTGTAGACGGAGGTGGCGCAGGAACCGAGCTCGGCATGTGCGTACTCATAACTTGTGGAGCACCGGCCGCTGCCGTAACTGAAGGAACTTGAGGCGGCTGTTGAGGCTTCCCGCTATTCACCGCTTGAGAAGACGGATTCGTCCCGGCGATCGGCTCAATTAACGCTTTTTTTTTATCGTCGGCGGCCACCTGTGTTAATTGACAGAGCTGAATCAACGTCAATTCCAATAAAAGACGCTTATTGCGGCTGGCACGATAATTCAAATCGCACGTATTCGCCAGCTCTATCGCCTTGAACAGAAGTTGATCCGGACAACGTTTCGCCATCTCCTTATATCGTTCCCGTATAGAAGCACCCACCTCGAATAGCACCAAGGTGGACTCATCCCGACATACCAATAAATCCCGGAAATGCCCGGCCAAACCGGTTATGATATTCTGCCCGTCGAATCCTTTGCCTAATATCTCGTTCAAGATCAATAAAGATGCCCGCACATTGCCGGATAAGATCGCATCCGTCAGACGAAAATAATACTCATAATCCAGCACGTTCAAGTTATCGATAACCGCTTGATACGTAATATTGCCATTCGTGAAACTTACCACTTGGTCAAAGATAGACAAAGCGTCGCGCATACCTCCATCCGCTTTCTGGGCGATCACGTTCAAGGCTTCCGGTTCCGCTGTTACCCCCTCCTGCGAAGAGACATATTGCAGATGTTCCACCATGTCGGCGATGGATATACGGGAGAAATCATAGATCTGACAACGAGAAAGGATCGTGGGAAGCACCTTATGCTTCTCGGTCGTAGCCAAGATAAAGAGAGCATGATGCGGAGGTTCCTCCAATGTCTTCAAGAACGCGTTGAAAGCGGCGGTCGTCAACATATGGACCTCGTCAATAATGAAGACTTTGTATTTACCGATTGGAGGCGGGATACGCACTTGGTCAATCAAGGTACGAATATCGTCCACCGAGTTGTTGGAAGCTGCGTCCAGCTCATGGATGTTATAAGAACGCTGTTCGTTAAACGCCCGGCAGGACTCGCACGCATTACAAGCCTCGCCATCCGCCGTCGGATTCAAGCAATTGATCGTCTTCGCAAAGATACGGGCACACGAGGTCTTTCCTACTCCACGAGGACCGCAAAACAGGTAAGCATGCGCTAATTTGTTACTTTGTATCGCGTTTTTCAGCGTAGTGGTAAGAGACTTCTGCCCTACTACACTCCGAAAAGTGGACGGGCGATATTTTCTTGCCGATACAATATAATTATCCATTCTCTGCTTTTTATTGATAAGACAAAGATAAACAAAATAATTCATTATCTTCGCGAAAACGATGTTCCGATGTCACGCATAAAAGAGTTTTACATAAAGTATCTATCGTGGATCAACGCTTATTGGTTGGTTACCATCGTGTTCCTTATCGTCACCTTTACGGTGGGCGATAGCAGCCTGTATAAACGCTATACGTACGACGAGAAAATACGCGGCTTGGAGAAAGAGATCAAACATTACCAAAAGGAGATCGAAATCAACAGCAAGAAATTAAACGACCTTCATACGGACAAGGAGGGACTGGAACGTTTCGCCCGTGAAGAGTATTTTATGAAAAGGTCGAACGAGGATGTTTTTATTATCAAGGACAAATAAATGAATCAACAAATCAGATCGATTATTTTCGGCGTAGCGGGATTACTCGTATTAGCCGGTGCCGTATTGTTTCTTACTCATTGGGCTGTCACCCCTTATTTATTCGCTGTCGGTGCAGCGGGTATAGCCGTTTGCTATCTGACCCTTCCGGTTAAGGACTTGGACTTTCGTCGCCGTCGGCTCCACCGTTTCAACGTATTCGCCGGACTTCTAATGATCGTATCTTCCGGCTTTATGTTCAACAACCGTACCGAGTGGATCCTTTGCTTGAGCGTAGCCGCTATCTTACAAGTATATACCGCTTTCGTTACTCCTAAAGAGTAATTGGCCGCAAAACGCAGTCTCGACCGATGAATATATACTGACCAGGCCAACGCAGTATATATTACTTTGCAGATACAGTATATCTTCTATAAAATCCCCGGTAAGTACCGTTAAAAAAGGGTGTATCAAACGTTCCTTTGATACACCCTTTCTTTTATAAATTCTATTAATAGCTTACTTGGCCGGAGAGGAATAATTCTTATTCAAGTATTCCAGCAATTCGCCTGTGATATCATAGGAATCGCCAGCCAAAAGGATATTATCTCCTACCGTATTGCTGAATACCACTTGATAGCCCCTACCCAGATTGAAAGCCTTCAATTGAGAAACAACCGTATCGCGTAATTGCTCGTTCAACTTCTGCTGCTCTTGCATCAACTCTTGAGCCAATTGGTTATCTAAGTTCTGCAACTCTTGTTGCTTATTCAATAAACGTTGTTGCTCTTGCTCCGCCCTCTCACGGGTAAGGAAAGCGTTATTTTCTACCTTACGCTGGAAATCTTGCATCTCGCCTTGTAAACTACGGGCTTTCTGGGTGATGTTAGCACGGGAATTCTCTTGTTTCTTCAAGATGATCTCGTTCAGATCCTTGGAATAATTGTAATTAAGTAACAGGGAATCCACATTTACATAAGCGATCGGAAGTAAGGCCGTTGTGTCTCCCGCTGACGCAAATGTTCTTGTTACGCTTGATTCTTTCTTGCCGGAAAATTGCATAATATACAAGATTACGACAGCCACCGCTAGCACACCGTTAATAACGTAGTTAATGTTCTTCATAAAGTGCAATTTAAATCTTATTTTTTTATTCTTTTATTTCGTTCATGATGTCATAGAGCCCCTTTTGCTTAACCGCCATACGATCCATGGTCTTCGCGCAAAATATACCTTTCTTACCCAACGCCCTGTTTCCTTCGATATGCGTATTCGGGAACCTTCCTCCCTTTTTCAACAGCACTTTTATCGATAGCAACACGACGCTGATAACAAGAATTATGACCGTAAATAATAACGTTGTAAGCATTTTCTCTATATTTGTGGACGCAAATATAAGAGTTTAAGTGATTACTAAGTGTCTTTTTGGCATTTTATTCTACTTTTTTTCGAACTAAGCTCTTTCAGTTGCGGTTTTATTAACTTTAGAGTAACATCTATAATACATTGTAACATTATGAAGATTACTGATTTAAAGCCTACTATCGTATGGAAGTTCTTCCATCAAGTAACCCAAGTGCCTCGCCCCTCAAAAAAGGAAGGCAAAATGATTGAATTCCTAGAATCATTCGCGAAAGAGTACAAAATAGCTATCAAGAAAGATGAAGCCGGCAACCTTTTAATGTCAAAGCCTGCCACTCCGGGAATGGAGGATCGTCCGGTAGTCGTATTGCAGTCTCACATGGATATGGTTTGCGAGAAAAATAACGGTACGAAACACGATTTCGACAATGATCCGATCGAGACGATCGTCGACGGCGAATGGCTGCGTGCCAACGGCACTACTTTGGGAGCCGATAATGGTATCGGTGTAGCGGCCGAGTTGGCTTTGCTTGCCTCCGATGATATCCAACACGGTCCGATCGAATGTTTGTTCACGGTAGACGAAGAAACAGGTTTGACTGGAGCGAAAGCCTTGAAAGAAGGTTTCATGACCGGAGATATCTTGTTAAATCTCGATAGCGAGGACGAGGGAGAGATCTTTATGGGTTGCGCCGGAGGTAAAGACACACAAGCGACTTTCCATTACGAGCCAGTTCCTACGTCCGATAAGATGCAGTATTTCCGTTTCGACGTGAAAGGGCTGAATGGCGGTCACTCCGGTGGCGAGATCCACAAAGGATTAGGCAATGCCAACAAGATCTTGGTTCGTTTCTTATTCTTATTGAAAAAGAAATATGATTTCGTTCTTTGCTCTATCGATGGAGGAAACTTACGTAACGCAATCGCTCGCGAGGCACACGCCGTGATCGGCTTGCATCCGGAAAATAAGGAGGATGTACGTATCTTGCTGAACCATTTCGCCGCCGACGTTGAAAATGAGTTGAAACATGTAGATCCGAACGTTCAGTTAGCGATGGAGTCCACGGATCGTCCGGAGTATCATATCGACAATGCCACCGCCGAGAAATTAATCTACGCCTTGCACGCTTGTCCGCACGGCGTAATCGGTATGAGCCACGATATAGAAGGCTTGGTAGAGACTTCTACCAACCTTGCTTCCATAAAGATGAAAGAAGGCAATACGATCTTGATCGGTACCAGCCAGCGTAGCTCTATCGAATCATGCAAGATCGCTATCGCCAATACGGTAGCCTCCACGTTCCTATTGGCTGGAGCAGATGTAAAACATGGCGACGGCTATCCGGGATGGGCCCCGAACCCCGACTCTAAGATCTTGAAGATCGCACAGGAGACTTACAAACGCCTATTCAACAAAGACGCCAAGATCATGGCCATCCACGCCGGATTAGAGTGCGGTTTGTTCTTGGAAAAATATCCGAAACTGGATATGATCTCTTTCGGGCCTACTTTGCGTGACGTACATTCACCCAACGAGCGTATCGAGATCGCTACGGTCGGTTTATGGTGGAGCCACCTTCTTGAATTATTAAAGAGCATCCCCGCAAAATAAACCAACGTTTTTTGCGTTATAAGAAGAGGAAAGACACGATAACCGTGTCTATCCTCTTTTTTTATGTTAATGTCTTGCAACTTTTTTATGATAATTTTGTTTATCTATTGAAACAAGAACACAAGATATTTACAGTTAACATTTACGAAAATGAAAAGATTAACGATAACGCTATTTATACTCGCGACGCTTCTGTTGAACATGCTTCCGGCATGCGACGGTTTGGATGATCATTATTCCACCAACCCGACTTACCGGCTAAGCTTCTCGACAGACACGCTCGCTTTTGACACGATCTTCAGTACGATCGGTTCTACCACTCGTCAATTTATGATCTACAATAAAAATAGTGAACCTCTGAGCATTGAGTCCATCATGCTGGCCAGTGGAGAGGCTACCGGCTTCCGCATGAATGTGGATGGACGCAAAGGTAGCTCATTTAATAATGTAGGGATACTCGCCAACGACAGCATGTATGTATTCGTGGAAGTAACGGTCGATCCGAATGGGGGCAATCAACCTCTGTTGATACAGGATTCCGTACTTTTCACCGTGAATGGCATCCGTCAATCCGTATTATTGGAAGCCTATGGGCAGGATGTTAATCTTTACAAAGGCGGTGTTACGATTACAAAAGATTCTATCCTCACGGCTAATCGTCCTTATTTGATCTACGATAGTTTGGTTATCGCTAAAGGGGTTTCATTGAATATCGAGAAGGGGGCTACTTTCTATATGCATGATAAAGCGAGCCTGATCGTTCACGGCTCCATGAACGCTTTAGGCACCTTGGATGAGCCTATCACTTTCCGAGGCGACCGTTTGGATTATATACTAAATGATATATTACCGTATGACCGGACTCCCGGACAATGGGGAGGCATTACCTTTAAGGCGGATAGCTACGGGAATGTCTGGGATAATGTAATCGTACGTAATGGTACCTCCGGTGTATATTGCGAGCCTTCCACCCCGGACCGGCCAAAGATCAAGATAAACAACTCACAGATCACGAATATGGGGAGCGATCTATTCTTCGCCATCAATTGTGATGTTATCGCTACAAATACGGAATTCAGCAATGCCGGAGGAAGTGTACTCACTTTAGTCGGTGGTAAATATTACTTCGCTCACTGTACGATGGCTAATTACATGAGTTTAACCAAAAGGGAAATGGCCAGCGAGACTGTTCCTTTGGATAGTAAATGCCTGTACTTGCTCAATAACGTAACAGTAGACGGAAATGGCCCGTATCCTATCACGCAAGCTTATTTTGACAATTGCACTATCGATGGAAGTTACGATGTCGAATTAAAAGCAGATGGCAGTACAGATTTCGATTATCGGCTCAATCACTGTGCGCTTAAAGCCAAAGAATCCTCCAGCGATCACTTCAAGGAGGTCTTGTTTATCAAAAAGACTCCTTCCTATCGGAAAGTAGGAGGCAAGCAAAATAAATACACCTATGATTTCCGGCCAGATTCCGTATCGACTACCGGAGTCGGAAAAGCAGATCCCGAGATAACGAAGAATTATCCGATCGATCGTTACGGTGTCAACCGGCTAACCAGTTCGAACGGCCCGACCATAGGAGCCTACGAGTTTGTTCAGGAAGAGACCGAAGATTCAAACGAATAAGAATACATTACATATTAACAATTAATCAAAGCTTTAACTATGAAGATTTTTATGTTTTTTCTTTTATTCTTTGCCTCCCCTCCGTTATTTGCCCAAGCTACGTTCAAGGTCATGACCTATAATGTGGAGAACTTTTTCGACACAAGGGATAATCCAACCAAGAATGACGATGAATTTCTACCTTCCGGCAACCGGTACTGGACACAAAGCCGCTACTATCATAAGCTACAACAAATAGCGAAAGTAATAAGCGCTGCCGGGGAATGGAGCACACCGGCCTTAATAGCTCTTTGCGAAGTCGAGAATGACTCCGTCCTGTCTCATCTTACCCGTCGCACACCGCTCCGCTGGCAGGATTACCGATATATTATCACTCAAAGCCCCGATCCCAGAGGTATTAATGTCGCTCTTCTTTATCAACGAGATCAATTCTTTTATTTACGACATGAATCCATTCCAATTCGTTTCTCCGGGAACAAACACAAATTAACCCGAGATATCCTACACGTATATGGAAAGATCATAACAGGCGATACCTTAGATGTTTTCGTGTGTCATTTCCCCTCCCGCTACGGAGGAGAAAAAGAAAGTGAAAAGGATCGTTTTGACGCGGCCCGCACTTTACGGGGATCTAGCGATTCCCTGTTACTGATACGAGAAAAGCCGCAGATACTCATTATGGGAGACTTCAATGATACCCCTCAAGACAGAAGTATTTCCGAGATATTCGCTGCCCAAGCCTTTCCTGAAAATACGCAGATCACAGATTCCACATCTTGTACCTATTATAATTTGTTCGCAAGCCCCCATATAACTCAATTCCCGGGTAGTCATAAATACCAAGGCGAATGGAGCCAACTCGATCAAATAATCGTAAACCGGGATCTCATCACGCAAGAGTCTTCCATGCATATCATTCCGGAAAGCATCCACATATTCGCTCCTGATTTTTTATTGACTAAGGATAAAACATGGCGGGGGGTACGTCCTTTTCGAACCTATTACGGCTTTAAATATGAGGGCGGTTTTAGTGACCATTTACCATTAACAGCCGATTTCCTAATACGTTCTCAGATCAAACGCTGAAAGGAAAACCTTGAAACCTTTTTTCCGATCTCTTGTTATCCTATTAAAGAAGAAAAGCTATGTAGTCAACAAGCAAACAGAACACATATGGAAATAAATCTCGCCTCAATCCGGCAAGAATACACAAAAGGAGGATTAAGGGAAAGCGAACTTCCGGATAACCCATTCTTGCTTTTCAGTCAATGGTTACAAGAGGCTATAGACAGCAAAGTAGATGAACCCACGGCCATGCTAGTAGGGACCGTATCTCCAGAAGGCAAACCTTCCACCCGTACCGTCTTATTAAAGGACCTGCATGATGATAAGTTTATTTTCTACTCCAACTACGAAAGCCGAAAAGGCAGGCAACTGGCACAAAACCCGGCAATCTCTCTTTCGTTTGTATGGCATCAATTAGAAAGGCAGGTACATATCGAAGGTACGGCTGAAAAAGTCCCCCCGGATGAATCGGATCAATATTTCAAAAAACGCCCGTATAAAAGCCGGATCGGAGCTCGTATATCCCCACAAAGTCAACCCATCGGCAGCCGTATGCAACTTATACGAGCTTTCATTAGAGAGGTAGCTCGTTGGATTGGAAAAGAAGTGGAGCGTCCGGCTCACTGGGGCGGGTATGCCGTCATTCCCGAACGTATCGAGTTCTGGCAAGGTAGGCCCAACCGGCTTCATGATCGCATAGTATATACCCTTCAACCGGACGGCCATTGGAAAAAAGAAAGGCTCGCCCCATGAAATCAGGTACAAGTCCGATACCAAAGGATAAGAGATAGATAATTCATCGAAAACGATTATCTTTGTCTGTCAAAATACGTAATACCTATGAATATTAGATCCATATATCTAGCCGGTCTATTCGCGATCATCGGCTCCCACATAATCAACACAAACGCCCAGCAACTTAGGAATCCTTTCGATTTCCCGATCTTACTGAGCGGAAACTTCGGTGAGTTAAGAAGTAATCATTTCCATTCCGGAATAGACTTCAAGACACAAGGGGTAGAAGGTAAACCCGTACATACGGTACAAGAAGGATACGTATCACGTATATCCGTAAGTCCATGGGGCTACGGTAACGGGCTTTACATCACACACCCGGATGGAACGACCACCGTATACGGCCATCTACAAAAATTCTCGAAGAAAATAGCGAATTATGTAAAAGAGCAACAATACGCACAAGAAAGTTTCAATGTAAATCTCTTCCTTACGCCGGATTTGCTTCCTGTCGAGAAAAATGAAGTCGTAGCGTTAAGCGGCAATACCGGAAGCTCTGGTGGACCTCATCTCCATTTTGAGGTACGAGACACCGATACCGAGGAAGTCATGGACCCCTTGGATTATTTCTCGGATCGGATAACCGATACCCGTCCTCCTAAAATCCAAGGAATACAGATCGTCCCCATCGAAGGAAAAGGCGTAGTAAACGGCAAAAGCAAGAAGCTTGAGATAAAACCCGTCACGGCGAAAAACGGGAAACAGACAATCACTGGAAAAATCGAGGCATGGGGAGAAATAGGGTTCGCTGTAAAAGCCTATGATTATATGGATAATACGACTAACATTTATGGCGTACGAGAAATCACGCTCACGGCAGACAGCCAAGTGATTTTCCATAGTAATCTCGATAAGTTCGCATTTGACGAGACCCGTTATCTGAACACATTCACAGATTACGAAGAATGGAAAGATCATCGCTCTTTCTATATGCGTAGTTTCATCGAGCCGGGAAACCGTCTACGCTTCCTTGAAAGCCTAAACCGGGGAATCTTGCGTATAGATGAACCTCGTACCTATCATTTGACGTATACACTTGCTGACGCTTTCGGCAATGCCACCCGTTTATCCATCTGGATCGAGGGAAAGAAACAAGAGATCCCCCAGATCGATACGACTCATACAGAATTATTCCATTGGGGTAGCGAGAATAGGTTCGGCGCTAAAGGCATCCGTCTCGTCATGCCTAAAGGTAATCTATATAATGACCTCTACTTCCGCTATTCGGTGAAAGAAGATAGTACCTCATTATCAGCCACCCACATATTGCACGATAAGCCAATCCCTTTGCATGGAACGGCCCAGTTATCACTATTCTTGCAAAGCGATACGCTTGAGAATAAACAACAATATGGTGTGGTTCGCTTACAAAACGGACGTGCCTCTTGGATGGGCGGTACATACCGTAATGGCTGGATCGACGCAAATATCAAGGAATTGGGCAGTTATAAGATACAACAAGATACAAAGGCTCCGGTTATCACGCCGATCAACCAACAGACGTGGATCAGCAAACAGAACTTCATATTCCGTTTGTCCGATAACTTAAGCGGGGTACAAACCTACCGGGGAGAAATAGACGGGCAGTTTGTCTTATTCGAGATGAATAATAAATCGGTTATTACCTATCGCTTCGATAAAGAGAGGTTGCAAAGAGGCAAGCATGAACTTGAATTAATCGTAACGGATGCTTGCGGAAATGAGTCGATTTATACACATCCGTTTACTTGGTAGGACGATTTATCGTATTTTTTAGGCAAAATATAAGTCCTTTGATTGCTTTACTTTAAGAAATTCGTATATTTGTTTCTTGTATATTTATCGTATTGAGTAGATTGCTCAACAATAAACACAATAATATTATAAACATGGAAAACAACGACTTATTAGAAATGGTAAGAAGTAAGGCACAAGGATGGCTTACGAAAAGTTATGATGCGGAAACTCGTGCTCAAGTTCAAGCGTTACTTGACAACGAAGATCCTACTGAGTTAATCGAGTGTTTTTATAAAGACCTAGAATTCGGAACAGGTGGATTGCGCGGAATCATGGGGGTAGGTTCAAATCGTATGAATATATATACGGTTGGTGCGGCCACCCAAGGTTTATCCAACTATCTGAAAAAGGAATTCGCGGATTTAGAACAGATAAAGGTTGTCATCGGCCACGATTGCCGTAACAACAGCCGTAAGTTCGCGGAAATATCAGCCGATATCTTCTCCGCTAACGGTATCAAGGTTTATTTATTCGAAGACCTGCGTCCGACTCCGGAAATGTCATTCGCTATCCGTAAACAGGGATGCCAGAGCGGTATCATCTTGACGGCTTCTCACAATCCGAAAGAATACAACGGATACAAGGCTTATTGGGATGATGGCGCACAAATGATCGCCCCGCACGATAAGAATACGATCGCCGAGGTTAACAAGATCCGTAACGCTAGCGAGATTAAATTCAAAGGAAATAAAGAATTGATCGAGATCATCGGACAAGCGATCGATGATGAATATATCAAGGAATTAACAACGATTTCTTTGTCTCCGGAGGCTATTTCCCGCCATAAGGATATGAAGATCGTATACACTCCGATCCACGGAACTGGTGTTAAATTGGTTCCTGCCGCTTTGAAAGCTTACGGATTCACGAACATTATCCATGTACCGGAACAAGATGTTGTTAGCGGTGATTTCCCGACGGTTATCTCTCCGAACCCGGAAGAGCCGGCTGCTTTAGCTATGGCTGTAGAGAAAGCAAAAGAGACTGACGCTGAATTGGTAATGGCTTCCGATCCGGACGCAGACCGTGTAGGTGCCGCCGTTAAGAATAACGAAGGCGAATGGGTACTTTTGAATGGTAACCAAACCGCTTTGATGTTCGTTTACTATTTAATCACTCGCTGGAAAGAGTTAGGTAAGATCAATGGTAAAGAATATATCGTAAAGACAATCGTTACGACAGAGACGATCAAGACAATCGCCGAGCGTAATGGCGTAGAAATGTACGATGTTTATACAGGCTTCAAATGGATCGCTAACGTTATGCGTGAGAACGAAGGCAAGAAAAACTATATTGGTGGTGGCGAGGAAAGCTACGGATTCCTTTGCGAGGATTTCGTCCGCGATAAAGACGCTGTTTCCGCTTGCGTTATCTTAGCCGAGATCGCAGCTTGGGCAAAAGATCAAGGTTTGAGTTTGTATCAATTGCTTCAGAAGATTTACGTGGAATACGGCTTCTCTAAGGAGAAAGGTATCTCTGTCGTGAAGAAAGGCAAGAGTGGAGCGGAGGAGATCGAGGCTATGATGAAAAAGTTCCGTGAGAACCCGTTGACAGAGATCGCAGGCTCTAAGGTAACTTATTTCTACGATTACTCTACATTGAAAGGTAAGGACTATGCGGAGAACGAAACCGTTACATTAGATATGCCTACTACCTCTAATGTGCTTCAATACTTCACGGAAGATAATACAAAAGTATCTATCCGTCCTTCCGGAACAGAACCGAAGATCAAATTCTATTGCGAGGTTCACTCCAAGGTAAAGAGTATCGATGAATTGCCGGAGGCAGAGAAAGCGGCAGAAGAAAAGATCAATCAGATCAAGGCTTCTTTAGGGATCTAATCGAACTTAATTATTACATATAGAGGCAAGGGCGAGAATCGTTCTTGCCTCTTTTTATTCTATCAGATCAAATCAGACTTACTGAAACAAAACGGCAACAAGGCCGTTGCGCTCGGAACGAGATACGCTTCCTCTTTTCCACAAAGAAGGACTTTCATAGGTTTGTTATAACGTTGCTCGGTTTCCAACATCACTTGCCGGCAGGCACCACAAGGCGTGATAAGATCCACACGTTCCCCATCCTTCATAGCCGCGATCGCCAAAATCTGAACTGCCGCATCCGGATAACGTGCTCCCGCATAAAATAAGGTGGTCCGCTCCGCGCAAAGCCCAGACGGATAGGCTGCGTTTTCCTGATTATTTCCGGAAAGTATCTCCCCATTCTCCAATAGAACCGCCGCTCCCACATGAAACTTGGAATAAGGAGCATAAGCTTTTTTCGAGGCTTCAAAAGCGGCCTCGTACAATTGCCTATATATATTGTCCAATTCTCCTACCGCATAGACCTCTACCCGGGTCTCTAATTTCAATTCTTTCATTTTCTTGATTGTTTTAATGTTTTGAAAGAAACATAACTATAATTCTTATAGGCTATAAATATAAAAAGAATATATTAATTTCGCACCCACATCATAGAATATACCTTAATATAGAACAAAGACATATGCATTCAATGCTTCTTACATCCGATAAAGACCCGATGGGCGCCGCTATCATCGATTATCTCGCACATGGAAAAGCGAGCAAACTCCGTGTATTCTCCTCCATGTTCGATGAAGATGAGATTCCCGTGAATCAATTATTCCGGACTTTCCAAGAAATGCCCTCCTTGGAACAGAAAGCCCTTCAACTCAGTACAGGTAAAATATTGGATGTTGGTGCCGGAAGTGGATGCCACACCTTGGCTTTACAGGAAATGGGTAAAGAGGTTACCGCTATCGACATATCCCCTCTTTCCATAGAGGCCATGAACAAACGGGGTGTAAAAGACGCCCGCTTACAGAATTTTTTTGACAGGAGCTTAACCGGACCATTCGATACCATTCTTCTCTTAATGAACGGTTCCGGGATTATCGGTAAACTGGAAAATCTCCCGGCTTTCTTTCACCGCTTAAAAGAAGTTCTAGCCCTGGACGGACAGCTTTTACTTGACTCTAGCGACTTAAGTTATTTATTTGAAGATGAAGACGGGAATCTGGATATCGCCCCCGAGGATGATTATTTCGGAGAGATCGATTTCCGTATGCAATATAAAAGTATCAAAGGGGATTCATTTGATTGGTTATATATAGATTTCAACACGCTGAATCTATACGCAAGGCAAGCCGGCTTTAAAGCGGAAAAAATAGAAGATGGGGAGCATTACGATTATCTAGCCCGTATCTCCTATTTTTAACCCATCAATTCCCGGTAGATATGTATTTTCTTTTATATATTTGTCCGGTAAAATCGGATCGAAAAGAACAGTTATGCGTTTATCCCTTCATTTTTTAGGTATATTATTATTGTCCCTCGTCTGTTTAAGCGCAGGGGCGGAAAGCCAGCGGAAGCTGACTTCCTATCAAAAATACATCAGTAAATACAGTGATTTGGCGATTCAACACCAAAAGAAATATCGCATTCCGGCAAGTATCACCTTAGCGCAAGGATTACTGGAATCCGGAGCTGGGCAAAGCGACTTGGCCAGACGCTCCAACAATCACTTCGGTATCAAATGCCATTCGGACTGGCGAGGCGGCAGGGTCTATCACGACGACGACCTGCGGGGAGAGTGCTTCCGGAAATACAAACGAGTAGAGGATTCTTATGATGACCATTCCCGCTTCCTCGCCGAACGCTCCCGCTACGAACGCCTGTTCAAATTAAACATCAAGGATTACAAAGGCTGGGCCAAAGGACTACAAAAATGCGGTTACGCCACCGATCGTGCTTACGCGAATAAATTAATCAAGGTTATCGAAGATTATGAGTTATACCGCTTTGACTCCGGTAAGGGAACAAAGAAGACCTCTACCAAGAAGCAAAATCTTCCGGTGTTCAATTATCAAGTCTATCGTACCCACGGTTTGATCTATGTATACGCTAAGGATAACGACAGTTTCGACCAGATCGCCCGAAGCATGGGATTCAAGGCCAAGCAGTTGATGAAATTCAACGAGGTGCCCGAGGACTTCCCGTTGCAGGAAGGCGATATCGTATATCTGGAAAAGAAAAAGAAGAAAGCGGACAAGCCGAATTACGACCACGTGGTACAAGTCGGAGAGTCTATGCACAGTATCGCACAGATGTACGGAATCCAGATCAAGAGTCTGTATAAAATGAATAAAAAAGACAAAGATTACATCCCGGAGGAAGGAGATGTCTTAAAACTTAGATAAGTAACATAAAAAAGTATTACCTTTGCGGTTCAAATAATATAGTACAATGAGTGATCAACGTTATAACCTGCGAGGCGTTTCCGCTTCAAAAGAAGATGTTCACAACGCGATAAAGAACATCGATAAGGGAATTTTTCCGAAAGCGTTCTGTAAGATCATCCCCGATATCTTAGGCGGTGATCCTGAATATTGTAATATTATGCATGCGGATGGCGCCGGTACCAAATCGTCCTTGGCGTATATGTACTGGAAAGAGACCGGAGATCTTTCGGTGTGGAAAGGTATCGCCCAAGACGCTCTTATCATGAATATCGACGACCTGCTTTGTGTAGGTGCCGTAGACAATATCTTGGTCTCTTCTACAATTGGACGTAACAAGCTGTTGGTTCCGGGCGAGGTGATCTCGGCGATCATCAATGGAACAGATGAGTTGCTGGCAGAGTTGCGTGAGATGGGCGTTGGTTGCTATGCGACAGGTGGCGAGACCGCAGACGTTGGCGACTTAGTTCGTACCATCATCGTAGATAGTACGGTCACTTGCCGCATGAAACGTTCGGACGTAATCGACAATAAAAATATCCAAGGAGGAGACGTGATCGTAGGTCTGGCATCTTCCGGACAAGCCACTTACGAGAAAGAATACAATGGAGGTATGGGAAGCAATGGTTTGACCTCTGCCCGCCATGATGTCTTCTCCAAGTATTTAGCGCAGAAATATCCGGAAAGCTACGATGCCGCCGTTCCCGAAGAATTGGTTTACTCCGGAGGATTGAAACTTACGGATAAGATCGAGGAATTAGGGATAGACGCCGGAAAGATGGTGCTTTCGCCGACACGTACCTATGCGCCGGTAATTAAGGTATTGCTTGATAAACTACGCTCCCAGATCCATGGCATGGTACATTGTTCGGGAGGGGCTCAGACAAAAGTTATGCACTTCGTAGAGAACAAGCGTGTAACCAAGGACAATCTCTTCCCTATCCCACCGTTATTCCGCACGATTCAGGAGCAGAGCGGTACGGACTGGAGCGAGATGTACAAGGTATTCAATATGGGACACCGGATGGAGATCTACATCGCTCCCGAGCATGCGGAAGAAGTAATCAGCATCTCAAAAAGCTTTGGTATTGATGCGCAAATCGTGGGTTTCGTAGAGGAAGCTGATAAAAATGAATTGATTATCGAAAGCGAGAAAGGTCGCTTCACCTATTAATAAAGATAAATGGCCGAAAATAGTTTACTTGGTAAATTAGACGGATTAGTGAGCCGTTTCGAGGAAGTCGGTACGCTTATTACCGACCCGGCGGTGATCGCCGACATGAAACGGTTCGTAAAACTGAACAAAGAGTACCGTGATTTGGAGAAAATCGTGGGAGCTCGTTCGGAATACGTGAAAGTATTGAACGGGATCGAGGAAGCGAAAGCCTTGCTTGAGTCCGAGCAAGATCCGGAAATGCGGGAAATGGCTCGTGAAGAGCTGGATACCTGCAACGAACGTATTCCCGCTTTGGAAGAAGAGATAAAATTATTGCTCGTTCCCGCTGATCCGCAAGACGACAAGAACGCGATCGTTGAGATACGAGGAGGAACGGGAGGTGACGAAGCCGCCCTTTTCGCCGGTGATCTATATCGTATGTACGTGAAGTATTGCGAACTGAAGGGATGGAAAATAAGCGTGTCTAGCTTTAGCGAAGGCTCATCCGGCGGTTTTAAGGAAATCATCTTCACGGTATCGGGCGAGAAAGTATACGGAACGTTGAAGTATGAGTCCGGTGTACACCGTGTACAGCGTGTACCGGCTACGGAGACGCAAGGACGTGTACATACCTCCGCCGCCACGGTCGCCGTATTGCCTGAGGCGGATGAATTTGATGTTGAGATTAATGAAGGGGAGATTAAATGGGATACCTTCCGCTCCGGTGGTGCCGGTGGTCAGAATGTAAACAAGGTGGAATCAGGTGTCCGTCTGCGTTATGTCTGGAAGAACCCCATTACAGGTGTGAGTGAGGAAATCTTGATCGAATGTACGGAGACACGAGACCAACCGAAGAACAAAGAAAGGGCGCTTACCCGTCTTCGTTCGTTTATTTATGACAAGGAACACCAGAAATACCTAGACGATATCGCCAGCAAGCGTAAGACCATGGTATCTACCGGTGACCGCTCCGCGAAGATCCGTACTTATAATTACCCGCAAGGGCGTATCACGGATCACCGTATCAATTACACGATCTATAATCTTTCAGCCTTTATGGACGGTGAAATTCAAGATTGCTTGGATCACCTGATCGTAGCGGAGAACGCTGAGCGATTGAAAGAGTCTGAATTGTAAACACATCCAATCATTTCATACTGAATAAGAAAATGAACAAACAACAACTATTCGAGAATATAAAAAAGAAACAATCCTTCCTTTGTGTCGGATTAGATACAGATATAAAAAAGATCCCGCAGCATCTATTGTCGGAAGAAGATCCTATTTTCGCGTTCAATAAAGCGATCATCGACGCTACCGCCGATTATTGCGTCGCTTACAAGCCGAATCTGGCTTTTTACGAGAGCCTCGGCACAAAGGGTATGATGGCTTTTGAGAAGACTGTGGCTTACTTACGGGAGAATTATCCCGATCAATTTATCATCGCCGACGCGAAACGCGGTGATATCGGAAATACCTCCGAGATGTATGCCCGTTCTTTCTTCGACCATATCAAGGTAGACGCCGTAACGGTCGCTCCCTATATGGGCGAGGATAGCGTAAAGCCATTCCTGATCTACCCGGAGGCTTGGGTAATCTTATTGGCCTTGACCTCCAATAAAGGTTCACATGATTTTCAAATGACAGAAGACGCGAATGGTGAACGTCTTTTCGAGAAAGTACTAAAGAAATCGCAAGAATGGGCTAACGATGAGCAAATGATGTATGTAGTGGGCGCTACCCAAGGCAAGATGTTCCTTGATATCCGTAAACAGGCCCCGAATCATTTCTTGTTAGTTCCGGGCGTAGGCGCTCAAGGTGGAAGCTTGGCAGAAGTAGCTCAATACGGGATGAACGACCAATGCGGTCTTTTGGTAAATTCTTCCCGTGCGATTATTTACGCGGATAAGACGGAGGCTTTCGCCAACGTAGCCCGCGAGGCGGCACATGCCGTACAGAAAGAAATGGCCGGTTATCTATACGATAAGGGAATTATTCCCTGCAAAGCATAGGCTATATAAAGAATTTTCACCATTTTTGCAAACTAACTGTCTATAAACAGCGGACAGTCAACGAAGATACATATATAATTGAATAAGTAATGGAGTTTTCAGCCCAACAAATTGCCGGCTTCCTGAACGGAACGATCGAAGGAGATCCGAACGTTAAAGTCAGCAACTTCTCTAAAATAGAAGAAGGAAAGCCAGGTACATTGACCTTTTTGGCGAATCTTAAATATGCGCATCATATTTATAATACCGAGGCAAGCATTGTTTTGGTGAATAATGATTTCAAACCGGAACAACCGATAAGAGCCACACTTGTAAAAGTAGAGAACGCTTATGCGGCGCTCGCGATGTTATTAAATTTGGTAGAGCAATCGAAGAGCAAAAAGAAGGGGGTTGATTCTACCGCTTTTATCGCCGCTTCCGCGACCGTGAGCGACGATTGTTATGTCGGTAACTTCGCCTACATCGGAGAAGGCGTAAAAATGGGTAAGAACTGTATGGTATACCCGCACGCTTATATCGGTGATCACGTGACGGTAGGAGATAATTGCGTATTTTATCCGCATGCCACCGTTTACGAGAATTGTACAATCGGCAATAATTGTATCCTTCATGCCGGTAGCGTAGTTGGAGCCGACGGTTTCGGATTCGCTCCCGAAGGTGAGACTTACAAGAAAATCCCGCAATTAGGCAACGTTATTATCGAGGATGATGTAGAGATCGGAGCCAATACGACAATTGACCGTGCGGTGATGGATTCTACGATCATTCGCCGAGGCGTTAAGCTGGACAATCTCGTACAAATCGCTCATAACGTGGAGGTAGGCGAGAATACCGTGATGGCGGCGCAAGTCGGCATCGCCGGTTCCGTAAAAGTAGGAAAGCATTGTATGTTTGGCGGACAAGTTGGTCTGGCCGGACATATCCATGTAGCGGACCATGTCGTATTCGGAGCTCAGGCTGGCGTTATCAGTGACGTGAAGGAAGCGACGACATTGCTCGGGGCGCCGGCGATCAACGCTAAGAACTTCATGCGTTCCAGTGCGATCTTCAACCGTCTTCCGGATATATACCGCTCGCTGGGGCAAATGCAACGGGAAATCGAACAACTCAAGAAAGAAATTAATAAACAATAAAGACCTATGCAAAAACAGAAAACGCTTGCGGCAAGTTTCTCCTTGAAAGGAAAAGGGTTGCATACCGGATTAGATATAGAGATTACGTTTAATCCCGCACCCGAGAACCATGGATACAAGATCAAACGTGTCGATATGGAAGGCCAACCGACGATTGATGCCTTGGCCGAGAACGTGGTTAATACACAGCGAGGTACGGTGCTTAGCAAGAATGGCGTTCAAGTAAGTACGATCGAGCATGCGATGGCTGCTTTATACGCTTACGAGATCGATAACTGCTTGATCGAGGTAAACGCACCCGAATTTCCGATCCTAGACGGAAGTTCTCGCTTCTTCTCCGAGGAAATCCAAAAGACAGGGGTCGTTGAGCAAAACGCTCCGAAGGATTATTATATCGTAAAGCACAAGATCGAGGTAAAAGATGAGGAAACCGGTTCTTCGTTGATCATCCTTCCGGATGATAAGTTCAGTGTGAACGTATTGATCTCATTCGATTCGCCCGTGCTTTCCAACCAATTCGCCACGTTGAACGATCTCAGCGAATTCCCGACAGAATTGGCGGCTTCACGTACGTTCGTATTCGTACGCGAAGTGGAGATGTTGCTCAACCACAACTTGATCAAGGGTGGCGATTTAGACAATGCGATCGTTATCTACGACCAGAAGATACCGCAAGAATCTTTGGATAAATTGGCAGATATGCTGAGCATCCCTCACAAGAACGTGCAAGAATTAGGCTATATCAATAACAAGCCGCTTGTATTCGATAACGAACCGGCACGTCATAAATTGATCGACGTGATCGGAGATATCGCCTTGATCGGTAAGCCGATCCGCGGACGTGTGATCGCTACCCGTCCGGGACATAAGATCAATAACCAGTTAGCTCGTATGATCCGCAAGGATATCAAGATGAACGAGGTGCAAGCCCCGGTATACGATCCGAACCGTGAGCCGGTGATGGATATCAACCGTATCCGTGAATTATTGCCGCACCGCTATCCGTTCTTATTGGTTGACAAGATCATCGAGGTTGGCGGGAACTATATCGTAGGTGTAAAGAACATCACGACCAACGAACCGTTCTTCCAAGGGCATTTCCCTCAAGAGCCGGTCATGCCGGGAGTTCTACAGGTTGAGGCTATGGCACAAACAGGTGGTTTGCTAGTCTTGAATTCCGTAGATGAGCCAGAGCGTTATTCTACCTACTTCATGAAAATAGATGGCGTGAAATTCCGCCAAAAAGTCGTTCCGGGCGATACGTTGATCTTACGTCTGGAATTATTGGCACCGATTCGCCGCGGGATCTCTACCATGAAAGGGTATGTATTCGTTGGTGATAAATTGGTTAGTGAAGCCGAGTTCATGGCTCAGATTGTAAAAAACAAATAATAAGATAAAGTACGATAATGAATATATCTCCTCTAGCAGTCGTTCATCCAGAGGCCCAGATCGGCCAGAATGTAACTATCGATCCGTTTGCCGTGATTGAGAAAGATGTCGTAATCGGTGATAATTGCCATATATATTCTCACGCCGTTATCTTGGATGGCGCACGGATTGGTAAAAATTGCAATATTTTCCCGGGAGCGGTCGTTGCCGGTATCCCTCAAGACATGAAATTCGCGGGGGAAACCACGACGGCGGAAATCGGAGATAACACGACGCTTCGCGAATGCGTGACGATCAACCGGGGTACCGCTTCCAAAGGCAAGACCGTGGTAGGTCGCAATTGCTTAATCATGGCTTATTCGCACGTGGCCCATGATTGCGTCTTAAAAGACCATATTATCATCGGTAACGCTTCGCAAATCGCCGGGGAGGTAGAGATTGATGATTTCGCTATCGTAAGCGGAGGTTCCTTGGTGCATCAGTTCACCCGTATATCCAAGCACGTGATGGTACAAGGCGGTTCTCGTATCGGAAAAGATATCCCTCCTTATACCTTGATCGGCCGTGATCCGATCGTTTATTGCGGTATCAATATCGTAGGTTTACGTCGCCGGGGATTCACGAATCAGCAGGTATTCTTGATTCAAGACATCTATCGCACGCTGTATACCCGAGGCTTGAATAATACGGAGGCGCTGAAAGCGATCGAGACCGAGTACGAGCCTAGCGAGGAACGGGATTTGATCCTCAATTTCATCAAGTCTTCCAGCCGGGGTATCGTAAGAGGTTCGATCGACGAATAAGCGACACGGACATCCGAACAACCAAAAACAAATCGGCGCAAATCCGCATCTTACGATGAGGGGTTTGCGCCGATTCGCTATTTATGTCGCCAAAAGGTTATTTATAGGGTAATTCCCGTGATCTGCCGGATCATTTCAAGATCGATCCCCATAGCTTTCATCTTCTTGGCGTTTTCTAGATTCGCTTCTGCCTTACCTTTCGCCTCGCCTTCCGCCAGTCCTTCCATATGTCCTTCCATATGTCCTTCCATACGTCCCTCAAGCTTCGCCGAATCCAACACGTCATTTTGTATCATGACCGCATTCAAGTGTTCGTCATAAGCGTGTCTGTCCTCAGGAGTCATGGAGTAGTATTTTAATTTTTCTCGAGCTTCGCCTAATCCCGGAGCCATGGTGCCGGGACGGATCGTTCTGTCCTTAAGGTAGTTCATCCATTCCTCTAAGGGAGTGACGGCTACCTTATCGAACTCGTTGACCCGTATAAGTATGTATTCGGGGAAAATCTCGGAAGGTAGCCGGGAAACAATCGCATTCCTCTCTTTCGTGTTGACTACCAATTGATCCTTGGTATGTACGCCGATGAAATGATTCTGCCCGTGATAAAGGTAGTCCTCGCCCAGTGATATGTACTCGGTTATGGTTTTCGCCACGCCATAGAGTACCTGTTCGAGATAATATAGCTTGCGAATATTTTGTATTTTCACGATGATGATCTCGCCCTTGTCGTTAAGCGCCTTGGCGTACACCCTGTTGAACTTGTCATCCTCATGACAGTTGATTACCCTCGCTCTCCAGCAGCTCCACGATGGTAATCTTCTCTCCAAGAAAAAACCGTGAGAAAACCCTCCAGCACACCGAAGTTGGCTTTTTGCCGGAGCAGTCTCTTGATCGCCCAATCGAAACGTATGTATCGGTCTTTTAATTCTTTTATGCGTTGATCCTCCTTTTTTTTATCCATAGTTGATAGGTTTTAAGTTACGGCCCAATAGCGAGCGGTGCCATAAAGATATGTCATTTCGGGCGAAAGACAAAAGATTGATATCTGATACTGTGATTTTTATTATTTACCCATATTACAATTACCTATTCAAGGTGACAACTGCCGCTAATATCTCAGCCGCAGGTTCCGTCTCTTTGACGAAGGTTGAAGACGAAGCTACGACGGTCGCCTCAGATACAGGGATCAGATGCGCACCCTCTTTCATTATTTATAGCGACGTATATTGGGTATATCCATATTTTTACTACTTTTGAGGCGATAATAAAACTAAACAACTATGCTATTTAGATTTCTAATCCTATCAGATGAAGCAGATGACTTCAAGCGCGAGATCAAGATTGATTCCGAGTCTACTTTCTTGGATTTGCAAAACGCCATCCTCGACTCTGTAGGTTATACAAAGGATCAAATGACCTCTTTCTTCATATGTGACGATGACTGGAGTAAAAAGACAGAGATCACATTAGTGGAGATGGATACCTCTTCCGAGGAAGACAGCTATGTCATGGCCGATACTCAACTGGAAGAATTGTTGGAAGACGAGCACCAAAAACTACTTTTCGTTTTCGATTATATGACCGAACGTGCCTTCTTCATGGAACTTCGTGAGATCGTTCCGGGAAAAGACTTGGATGCTCCTATTTGCAGCAAATCGGTAGGTACGCCTCCCGCCCAAATAGTTTCTTTCGATGAGTTCGAGGCTAAGAACGGTAGCACGGACGTAGGAGAAGATTTTTACGGTGACTCCGAATACGATATGGACGAATTAGACAAAAGCGGCTTCGACGGTTTAGGCGAAGGTCCGATGGATAATCCTTACGACGACGAGCGCTTTTGATGAATTCCCTCGTTATATTACTTGGGCCGACAGGAGTCGGAAAGACCGAGTTAAGCCTCCAAGTGGCGGAACGTTTCGGCTCTCCGATTATCTCTTCCGACTCCCGTCAGCTCTATAAAGACCTTCCGATCGGCACGGCTGCCCCTACACCGGAACAAATGGCACGTGTCAAGCATTATATGGTAGGCACTCTCTCGCTTACCGATTATTACAGCGCCAGCAACTTCGAGGAAGATGTGGTCTCCCTCCTATCCGAATTACATAAAACGATCCCGACCGTCGTAATGACCGGAGGCTCTATGATGTACATCGACGCCGTATGTAAAGGTATTGACGATATCCCGACGGTTACACCGGAGATCCGGGATGCCCTATACATGCAATTTGAAACCGAGGGACTAGCCCCTATCCTCGCTGAATTAAAAGAAGCAGACCCTGTCCATTATGAGGAAGTGGACCGGAATAATTACAAACGAGTGATCCATGCCGTAGAGATTTGCCGGATGACAGGCAAGCCTTACTCCTCCTTCCGCACGAACATTAAGAAAGAGCGTCCGTTCCGGATCATCAAAGTAGGGCTTAATAGAGATCGTGACGAATTATGCGACCGCATCAACCAACGTGTAGATCAAATGATGAGCGAAGGATTATTGGAAGAGGCTCGCCGGGCTTATCCCTTCCGTCATTTGAATTCCTTGAACACGGTAGGTTATAAAGAATTATTCAATTACTTCAGCGGAGAATGGACATTAGACCTCGCCGTGGAGAAAATCAAACGAAACTCCCGGGTCTACGCCCGGAAGCAAATGACTTGGTTTAAACGGGACCCAGAAATAACATGGTTCCATCCGGATGAGACCGAAGCTATATTTGCACATCTGAGCCAACAGATCATATAGCGTTTTAACAATGCCCATTATAAGGAGCTTACAATGGGCATTATAAACATGCTTGAATAGGCATTGTAAGCATCTTACAATAGGCATCAAGGTTTTCCGCTGATTATCAAAGCCAAACGCAACGACTTTATTTCTTGAAAACCAGATAAACCGCCGCTACCAAGAATACGAAAGCAAGCGCATGGTTCCATTTAAACGACTCCCCCTTAAAAGCGATGGTACTGAAGGCCACGAATACCACCAACGTAATCACCTCTTGGATCACTTTCAATTGAATCAAGTTGAACGGCCCCCCGTTATCCCGGAAACCGATGCGATTCGCCGGTACTTGGAAACAATACTCAAAAAAAGCGAGAAACCAACTAAACAGGATTACGCCAAACAAAGGAAGATGCTCAAACCAACTGAATTGTTGCTTCATCTTCAAATGACCATACCAAGCGCATGTCATAAAAATATTAGACACGATCAATAATAAAATCGTATAAACACTTTGCATATTATCTTATTTTTCGAGGTAAATAATCTTCTTGTATATTCGTCATGCTCCCCCAAAGGCTGTAACGGGCCTCCGGATTGATCGCTTCCAGACTTTTCAGCAGCTCTTTCATATCCGAACGACTGGAACCCGACTCATAAGGACAGTTCTTCAATTGTTTCCGGTACCCTTTCCATGCGGCGACCTGAATCAACTCCCTCTCTTCCACCAGACACATCGGACGGATAATCTCCATATCAAACTTATCCATTTTCAACCGGGGAGGCATTGTTCCGAAAGCCCCTTGGTGGGTCAGGTTCATCACCAGTGTCTCTAGGATATCATCTTGATGATGCCCTAGCGCAATCTTATTGCATTTATGCGCCTTAGCGATCTCAAACAAAGCTTTCCGGCGAGTCCAAGAGCATAAAAAGCAGGGGGATTTGCGAGTGTCCGTAGAAGGATCGAAACTTGTCTCATGGACAATGAAAGGCAAATCATGCTCCTCCGCACAACTTCTAAGATATTCCCGATCCGAACAATAAGGGATATTCGTCATCACGATATGCGCTACCACGACCTCAAACCGAGGACAATAGATTTTCGACCTGCGCCCCAGTAAATCCACCAAGGCCAAGGAATCTTTTCCTCCGGACAACCCGACCAAGATCCGGTCGCCATCATTGATCAAGCCATAGTCGAAAATCGCCTTCTTTACCTTATCCTCTATCTTACGAAACAAACGTTCGTCCGCTGTCAATTTTGCCATATCTTTTCTTTACGGGCGCAAAATTATACATTTATCTTTTCGATTTGTATGCCTCTACAAAAATATTCTTATCTTTGAAACTGCATAACTATATAATCTAGAATAGACAAAATGAAACGGTTATCCAAAAAGCTGCTTTATACGCTAGGAGTTACACTCCTATGCGGAGGAATGCAACTACATGCGCAAAGTCTTGATCAGGCAAAAAAATTATATAACGACGGGAAATACGCAGAAGCCAAACCTGTGTTCGAGAAACTAGTGAAACAAGCGCCAAGCAATGCCTCTTATAATCAATGGTATGGTGTTTGCTGTTTCGAGACCGGAGATTTAGCAGGAGCGGAGAAACATCTTAAGGTCGCCGTAAAGCGTAGGGTACAAGACGCTTATCGATACCTTGGAGAAGTATACTACCAGACCTATCGTTTTGACGAAGCCGAGGAGATGTTCGACGAATACATCACCCTCCTAACAAAAAAGAAACAAGATGTGGAGCCTTACCAGATCCGTATGGACTTGGCGAACAAAGCAAGCCGTATGCTTGATAAGGTAGAGAATGTCCAGATTATCGATAGCTTGGTCGTTGATAAAGATGATTTCTTATCAGCCTATACCTTAAGCGAGGAAAGCGGTACGTTGACCACTTACCAAGATTTCTTCCAGACTAACGATCCGGGCAACTCATCGGTATACATGAACCAGAAGGGGGATAAGATTTATTACGCCCACTCGACAGACGGTAACCACAATTGTCTTTTTACCCAATCCAAGCTCATGGATCAATGGGGAGACGAGAAACAGTTACCGATGAATATCAATAGTGACGCCGACGATGGGTATCCATTCGTGCTATCCGATGGCGTAACGATTTATTACGCATCCAAAGGGAACGGCTCTCTGGGCGGATATGATTTATTCGTCACTCGTTACAACATCAATTCCGATACTTATCTTACACCGGAGCAATTGGGCATGCCCTATAACTCCCCGTTTAACGATTATATGATGGTGATCGACGAAGCCAAGCAATTGGGATGGTTCGTTTCCGATCGTTATCAACCGGAAGGAAAAGTCTGCGTATACTTATTCATCCCGAATGACAACCGCGAGCGAGTAGATAGCGAGGATGTCGAACTAAAACGTGCCCGGGCCTCTATTGCCTCGATCAAGGATTCATGGAAACCCGGATCGAATTACGAAGAGCTTATTCATTTAGCCCATACCGAGATTCCTTATGGACGTATAGAAATAAAGAAAGATTTCACGTTCCCGATCCATGATGATATCGTTTATTACACCTTGGACGATATCCAAAGTCCGGAAGCGAAGAACTACTACGAGAAAGTAGTTTCCATCCATAAACAGATCAAGGAGTTAAATGAGAAACTAGAGAGCTTACGAGCCAGCTACATCAAAGGGAACAAGGCGAAGCGAGAACAACTGAAGCCTACGATTCTTGATGCGGAAGAAAAGTTAAACAACCTGCTCGGCCAACCGGACGAATGGGAGAAAAAGGCACGTAACGCAGAGATCGTATACCTAAGAAACAACCATAAATAAGAAGAACTATGCTACTGGACATAGCCATCATCGTCTTCCTCATGGTAGCGGCCATCCTACTGATACTGGCAGAGATATTCCTTCTTCCGGGAATAACACTCGCGGGTATAGGCGGGGCTATTTTCGCTATCGGCGGAGTCGTTTTCGCTTATACGGTAGGTATATGGGTAGGGCATCTGACTTTATCCTTATCAATCATTACATTCGGAATAATCTTCGCTTGGTTATTGCGTTCCCGGTCTTTTAACAAGATCGCTTTAAAGACAGATATCGATTCCAAGCTGACATCCAGCAGGGATCTCGGAATAGAACCCGGAGACGAGGGGATCACGCTCTCACGCTTAGCCCCTATCGGCAAGGCCCGGATTAAAGGTATTAACGTGGAAGCGAAATCTCAAGACGAATTAATCGATGAGAACACGCCGATCGTAGTGATCAGGGTAGACAGTTACAACGTAATTGTCCGTCCTAAAGAAGAAACAAATATTCACGCTTAATTTTTTATATATGGAAATAACCTTTTTGCCACTTATCCTATTGGGGGCCGCAGTACTTCTGCTGGCAATCTTTTTCTATTATGTGCCGTTCCTGTTATGGATCTCGGCCAAAGTATCAGGAGTCAATATCTCCTTGATCCAGTTATTCTTGATGCGTATCCGAAAGGTTCCTCCCTACATCATCACTCGTGCGATGATCGAAGCGCATAAGGCAGGAATAAAGACGCTTACACGCGACGAGCTGGAAGCGCACTATTTAGCGGGTGGACATGTCGAGAAAGTAGTGCATGCGCTGGTTTCCGCGTCGAAAGCGAATATCGACCTTCCTTTCCAGATGGCTACCGCTATCGACTTGGCCGGACGTGACGTATTCGAGGCTGTACAAATGTCGGTAAATCCGAAAGTGATCGATACCCCTCCGGTAACAGCGGTAGCGAAAGACGGAATCCAGTTAATCGCCAAGGCACGTGTCACCGTTCGTGCGAATATCAAGCAATTAGTGGGTGGTGCCGGAGAAGAGACGATCTTAGCCCGTGTAGGTGAAGGTATCGTATCTTCCATTGGTTCATCCGAAAGCCATAAGACCGTATTGGAAAATCCGGATTCCATCTCGAAATTAGTGCTTCGCAAAGGGCTTGACGCCGGAACAGCTTTCGAAATCCTTTCCATCGATATCGCCGATATCGATATAGGTAAGAACATCGGCGCTTTCTTGCAAATGGATCAAGCTCAAGCGGATAAGAATATCGCTCAGGCGAAAGCCGAGGAACGCCGTGCGATGGCTGTCGCCCTCGAGCAAGAGATGAAGGCGAAAGCACAAGAAGCCCGTGCCAAGGTGATCGAGGCAGAAGCGGAAGTTCCCAAGGCAATGGCAGACGCTTTCCGCACAGGAAACCTAGGCGTAATGGACTATTACAAGATGAAGAACATCGAGGCGGACACTTCTATGCGTGAAGCGATAGCTAAACCGACCGGTACTCCATCAAAACCATTAAAGGACTAAAATAGTTATATACATGGAACTATCTCCAAGGGCAGGGTCGCACCTTGCCCTTTTATGATTAAAAGTAAACTTAATTAGCTGATCGAATATGAGAACAATCCCCGCTTCAGAATTAGCGATCCATTCAGATGGTAGTGTTTTCCACCTGCATTTAAAACCAGAACAACTCGCGGATCGTGTGGTACTTGTTGGTGATCCCGCACGGGTTACAACCGTCGCTTCCTATTTTGAGTCTCAGGAATGTGAGGTTTCCAGCCGGGAGTTTCATACCATCACGGGCCAATACAAGGGAAAACGTATCACGGTTGTATCCCATGGCATCGGTACAGATAATATTGATATCGTATTAAATGAGTTGGACGCTCTCGCTAATATTGACTTCTCAACCCGTACGATCAAGCCGGAATTCAAGCAACTTTCCCTAGTTCGTATCGGGACTTCCGGAGGGTTACAGCCATTTGTCCCGATTGGGACTTATGTAGCTGCGGAGAAATCGATCGGATTCGATGGAGTCATTTATTTCTACGCAAATAGTAATTCCGTTCGTGACGCAGACTTGGAATCTGAATTAATAAAACAGCTTGATTGGCGGCTTAGCGGCATATGGCCTTATGTCGTATCGGCAGATCCATCGTTGATCGAGCAAATCACCCGTAATGATATTATCCGGGGAACGACTATCGCGGCCAATGGCTTCTATGGGCCGCAAGGACGTGAGCTCCGATTGCCCTTGACCGATCCAGAATTGAACCGGAAAATAGAAGCTTTCGATTATAACGGGCGAAAGATTACGAACTTCGAGATGGAGAGCTCCTCTTTAGCTGGTCTGGCCGCTCTCATGGGACACCGGGCAATGACCGTATGTTGTATTATCGCCGGACGTGTGGATAATCATATGAATACGGATTATAAAGGTTCTTTGGAGGAACTGATTGAAACTGTATTAGACCGTATATAATAATATCAAGACTATGAAGTGGGATCATTCACTAATCGATACGTTGGAATGGGGGAATCAGATCTCCCATAAGGAAGATAAAATAAAGATAGCGGACCTTATCGCATCTAAAGTCGAAAACGGACAAGTCATAGGTGTTGGCTCCGGTTCTACCTCCTATCTAGCGTTAATTCGCATAGCGGAACGTATCCGGACGGAACGTCTTTCCATCTTGGCGATCCCCACTTCATTAGAAATCCGGATGACTTGCGCCCAGCTAGGCATTCCGGTTACCAGCCTGTTTTCCCACAAGCCGGACTGGACCTTCGATGGGGCTGATGAAGTAGATTCCCACTTTAACTTGATCAAAGGGCGTGGAGGCGCCATGTTCAAGGAAAAGCTATTAATCAGCTCCAGTCCGCAGACCTATATACTGGTCGATCCTTCCAAGAAAGTGGAGAGGCTGGGAGCTAAATTCCCGATCCCGATAGAGATTTTCCCGGAAGCTCTCACCTATGTAGAGGACAGACTCCAGCGATTGAATCCCGGTGAGATAAAACTTCGTATGGGGCAAGGTAAGGATGGACCGATCATTACCGAGAATGGCAATATGATCCTAGACGTATGGATGGACTATATCCCTGAAAATACAGAATCCACTCTCAAGTCGATTACGGGCGTACTCGAGAGTGGACTCTTTATGAACTATAAGGTAGAAGTATTAGGGCTTACTTCATGAATCCTTGTTGTTTCAATACCTTCAAGAGCACCTCGGAGAAATGTTCACTATTTTTCTTCGTATAGCGTACGTCCGTAAAGACCTGCGCCAGTGTTTCCTTATTATTCTCCCTTACAAACTGCTTATTCACCTCTAATGCCTCTTTCTCACTATACAAGGCATCGATGGAAGCCGGAGTAAAGTCCGTATAAGTCTCGTTTTGTACCACAGCCGCCAATGGTAAACGTTCTACTTGAGGGGGTATAGGCTCTGCCGGATAACCCACCGTAACCGTAACGATCGGGACAACCAGACGGGGAAGAGAAAGCGCCTCAATGATCTGGTCCGCATTATAAGCCGTCGTACCCAGATAGCAAATGCCTAAGCCTTTTTCCTCAGCGGCATTGCAGAAACTCTGGGCGAACAACATCGCATCTATCGTCGAAGCGATAAACGTTTGTAAATTATCGAATCCGGCCTCCGCTTTCCTGCACTCCGCCCATTTCACGAAACGGTTCGCATCCGCACAAAAAGTAAGTACCACCGGGGCTCCCGTAATCATTGGTTGGTTAAAATGAGCCGGAGCCAGTTTCTCCTTGTTCGCAGGGTCGCGGGTAACCACGACACTATACAATTGCATATTTCCTGTATTCGAGGCACGAGTAGCCACTTCCAATAATTCATTCAGCAAAGACTCCGGGATATCCTGATCCGTATATTTACGGATACTTCTTCTATTCTTCATGCATTCTAACATAGCAATCCTATTTTTAAATTCTCAATAACTAAATCCTAATATCCATGCCGGCATACGGTTAAACACGCTTTTCGGTAACCCGTAGATAGCCGCATAAGCGTCGGGTACGAAGCGGAGACGATCATATCCCCTTAAGGGATCACCTACGGCGAAGATATATTTACCGCCAATCAAGAAATCTCCGTTCTCCATGAATTCCACGTTCGCCACGGAACGCATCTGGCTTAAGAAATAGGTTTCACACATCAATTGCCGATTCTCCTTATCTCCGAAAAAAGAGATCAGCAAGTTGGTATCCCCCATAAAGACTTTCTGCTTGGCCGGAGTGGTTCCCAGTTGGTCTGCCGAGTAATAAATAAGCCTCACATCATGAAAGAAACGCAACAGGCTATCGCTTTGCTGACGAAGCATATTTGTCTTACGGGTTACATCAATCGATTTCGGACGTAAAGGAGCCGACTCAGCCACCATCATAAAATATTTTTGAGCTCGTTCCAGATTACTCATCGAAATAGAAACCACCGAAGGCAAATCCCGGCAAATCTCTTTTCTCACTAATTCTTGCAGACGGAAATAATACATATCCGGGTCTTGCCAATAAAAAGGATAACATCCATGTTCCAGATAGTTCCGGTAAATCGGCACAATATTCATCTCCGCATTGATCTCCTTCACCAAATCATGATGGTTCGCTAAGATATCCTCCAACGGAATGGGATCTTTATCCAGAATGCTTTCGTAAGAAAGGAATTCACGGAACGACATCGGATGCATGGTATAAAAAGCAGCCTCATGCCTTAACCCGTTCCGCACCTCTGTCTGCGAGTACAAAGAAGTGGTAGCGAAAACAATCTTTAAGGCGGGGTTGGCATCCAATAAAGCTGAGACCTCTTCCATCCAGCCCGAATAGAAATGGATCTCATCCAAAAACAAATAATGCCCCCCAGCTTGCAGGAACTCCTTAACCGCATCGGTCAATGAATGTGTCTCAAACCAGAAATCATCCAGATTCACATACAGGGCTTCCCGTGAATCTTCAAATTTCAACTTAATATGCTGTAACAACAAGGTAGTCTTACCAACCCCTCGAGAGCCGAAGATGCCGATTAACCGATCCTCCCACTCTATCCGTGCATGCAAATAACGCAGGAATGTACAATTTATTCCTTTCAACAATAGCTGATGATTCCGCTGAAGCAAGTCCATATACAAATCTGTTTTACGCGAATATAAAAAATGTTCCGTGTTTTTCGTACCTTTGTCAACACTAAACCAATAAAAAGATGAATACATCCAAAGTCTACTTTACTAATTTACGCACGACCCCCAGCAGCAACCTGCTGGATAAGATGGAACGTCTGGTAAAACGTGCCGGTATCGCCAATATCGACTTCAAAAATCAATTTGTAGCCATTAAGATCCACTTTGGCGAACCGGGGAATTTGGCATACATTCGTCCTAATTACGCCGCTCGCTTGGTAAGCCTGTTACGTGAATTAGGCGCGAAACCGTTCCTTACCGATTGTAACACCTTATACTCGGGCCGCCGCTCCAACGCTGTCGATCATCTTCAAAGCGCCATGGAAAATGGGTTCAATCCCATGTCCGCCGGTTGCAACGTTATCATCGCTGATGGCGTGAAAGGTACGGACTACCGGGAAATCGAGATCGACGGGCAATATTGCAAGGCCCCGAAAATAGGTGCCGCTATCGCCGACGCCGATATCATCATTTCCATGAACCATTTCAAAGGTCACGAGCAAGCCGGTTTCGGCGGTGCGCTGAAAAACCTCGGGATGGGATGCGCCAGCGTAGGCGGTAAACTGGAATTACATTGTGCCTCACAACCCCGTATCGATACGGAGGCTTGTAAAGGCTGTAACATCTGTGTAAAGCACTGCGCTCACGATGCCATCCATTTGAATAACAACCGAAAGGCCGAAATTGATTACGAGCGTTGTGTAGGTTGCGGGCAATGTGTGGCTCTTTGCCAGTACGACGGTGCCGTAATGGGCGAAGGTGATACTTCCGAGCGATTGAATTACAAGATCGACGAGTACACGAAAGCCGTATTAGCAGACAAGCCTCATTTCCATGTTAGTTTTATCATGAACGTATCTCCGGAATGCGATTGCTGGAATCATAACGATGCCGCCATCATCCCTGATTTGGGGATCGCCGCATCTTTCGATCCGGTGGCCTTGGATAAGGCTTGCGCCGATATGGTTATCAACGCTCCTATCATTGGAGGTAATAAATTAGCCGAGACTCATCCTCACGAACACCTTGAGGGAGAGGATAAATTCCATTTGATTCATCCGGATACGAACTGGCAAGCCGGCCTACGTTATGCGGAGGAAATCGGACTGGGTTCTCAAGCGTATGAATTAATAACGGTTTAATAGACGGAATGAGTACAATTTGCGCTATATCTACAGCTCCGGGAGTAGGAGGAATCGCAGTGATCCGTGTCTCCGGGCCGGATGCTTTCAAGATTTGTGATCGGATATTCCGGCCGAAGAAGGCAGGTAAGAGTTTATCTACCCAAAAGGCTTATACCTTAACGTATGGTTCCATCGTCGGTAACAATGACGAAACCATAGATGAGGTGATCGCCGCTGTTTTCCGTGCCCCCCATTCTTTCACGGGGGAAGATACGGTGGAAATCACCTGCCACGGCTCGACGTATATCCAACAACAAATCCTGCAATCCCTTATCTCCAGCGGATGCCGTATAGCGCAACCGGGTGAATATACGCAACGTGCTTTCATGAATGGCAAGATGGACCTTAGCCAAGCGGAGGCCGTTGCGGATTTAATCGCCTCCACTTCGGCTGGCCAACATCGTTTGGCTCTAAGCCAGATGCGAGGTGGTTTCAGCAAGGAACTTGCCGAACTTCGGAACCAGCTGCTCCATTTCACCTCTCTCATGGAGCTGGAACTGGATTTCAGTGACCATGAGGAATTAGAGTTCGCTGATCGTAGCGAGCTTCGCACGCTTGCGGATCATATCGAACAGGTCATCTCCAAACTCGCCCAATCTTTCAGCGTAGGTAACGCTATCAAAAACGGTATTCCCGTCGCCATCATCGGTGAGACGAACGCCGGCAAATCTACTTTACTAAACGCCTTGTTGAACGAGGATAAAGCGATCGTCAGCGACATCCACGGAACGACCCGTGACGTTATCGAGGATACGATCAATATCAACGGCCAGCTCTTCCGTTTCATCGACACCGCCGGTATCCGTGAAACAAGCGATACGATCGAAGCTCTTGGTATTGAACGTAGTTTCAAGGCTCTAGACCAAGCGCAAATCGTCATCCTCATGTACGACTTAACCCGTGACCTCAAGGATTTCGAGGCTTTCTATCAAGAAATAGCTCCGAGATTAACGAATAAGTCTGTTATCTTAGCGATGAACAAATGCGATGTATTACCCACATCCTCTCTCCCAACCTTCTCTTTCCCCACCGAAGGCTGGCATCAAATCGCTATTTCCGCCAAAGGCAAGCTGCATATCGCAGAGCTACAACAACTCCTCACGGAAGTATCTTCCATCCCCACCCTCCACCAAAGCGACATCATCGTAACGAATGCCCGCCACTTCGAGGCGCTTACGCATGCGCTGGAAGCTATACATAGGGTACAAGAAGGTTTGAACTCCAGCCTTTCCGGGGATTTCATCTCGCAAGATTTACGGGAGTGTATATTCCATTTATCGGATATCGTAGGAGAGGTTACGACGGATCAGGTGTTGGGGAATATATTTCAGCATTTTTGCATCGGGAAATGATGGCTTGTAAGCAGCCATAAACAACCATAGCCAATTAGAAGAAAGCCGCTGAGAACCAGTGGCTTTTCTTTTTATGCTGTTTTCAGTCAAATCGGACTGGTTGCGGATTTCCAGCATCATTTTGTACCATAATTCTACCGCCGAACAAATAAGCGGACACTTCGCACTCATCATAGCGACATCTTAGGCACGATGTGAGACGCAATGAGAATGTGCCAAACCGCTATAGAAGACACAGTGTGAGACGCTGTGAGAAATTGTGAGACGCGTTGAGACAGAATCGACGAAATTAAAGGCGACGAATATTGCCGAAAGTCGAGTGCAGACAACAACCTCGTGTTGATTGTATGCCGAGACCAAGGCATATATGTGCAAAAAGCAAATATATGGAAGTACAGAGAAAATGCCAGTGGTGCGGCAAACCATTTATAGCACACACAATGGTAACACGCTATTGCAGCAAATCGTGCAATGAAAAAGCGTACAAAGAGAAGAAGCGGAAGCAACGATTGCAGGCTTACGAGGAACGGCAAAATGAGCAGCCCATGCAGGAAGTCGGCATCGTGGGAAGCAAGTTGTATCTCTCCCCTGCCGAAGCCGCTACCCTTTTAGGTATCAGTCGTGCGACAATCTATCGCCACATGGCTGTCGGAATCATCCGGGCTTTACAACTTCGTGGGCGTACCATTATCCGCAAGTCGGACATTGAAAAGATGTTCGATAATGCTCCTGATTACAAGAAACGTAATTATGGAAGGAAGCAGACTGCACTCTATTACACCACGAATGAGGTATTGGAGAAGTACCAAATCCAAAAGAAAACCCTCTACCGCAGATGCAAGCTGTATAACATTCCGAAGATTGAAGAGGGCAATCGGGTATTTTACAACCGCAGTCTTATAGACAAATACTTCGCGGACCTTGCCGAGGAAATCAATCCAGCGAGTTACTATACTCCGGAGCAGGTTATGGACAAATACGGTATGAGCCGTAATGCCGTTGTCACCTTTGCCATGCGACACAATATCCCCCGAATCAACCGCCACCACGAGGTGTATTATTCCCGTGCCCATATAGACGCGATTAAGGAAAAGCAGGAGAAGCTGAATCCCGACTACTATACCTACGATGAAATCACCGAGAAATACGGACTTACCAAGATTAATATCAGCTACTATGTCAACAAGTACGACATCAAGCGGTTCAAGCAAGGAAGCCGGACAATGGTGCTCCGTTCGGAGTTTGAAAAAGTCTATATTGAGCATCGTGATGGAACATATACGCCCAAGAAACGGGAAAAGGAATGCGACCGGCCGAAAGAAACTTTTGTAATCCCTGAAGGCTATTACTCATCCGAACAAATTGCAACGACCTATCAGATGAACAGGAAAACCATTTGCAAGCTGTGCCGTGAAAACGACATTCCTAAAATCAGTCATGGTGGGTTCAACTATTACGAGCAACTGTCAGTTGACCGATTCTTTGCCAAGTACCAAGCGGCTGACAATATCAAGGAATGGATTGGTGCAGAGCAAATGGAAGAAATCTACGGCATGAGCAAAGATGCCCGATGTTCGTTTGTGCATCGCCATAAAATCCCGTCCCGTGTCGTTTATGGCAAAGTCCAGTATTCAAAAGACCATATCGACATCATCAAAAACGGTGGCTTCGACCAACGGGAAAGGTATTACAGCGTAGCCGAAGCGATGGAAAAATACGGCATTCGCAGGGATGATGTCTACAATTATGCGAGGTACAACAGCATACGGAAGATGCACCACGGCAAGTCGATGTTCCTGCTGAAAGAGGATTTTGACAAGGTTATGGCTGAAAAATCCGGCATCTGAGAATTATTCTGCACAGACAAGAATCATTTTCAGTAATGGCAGTCATCAGCGTTGTTTCATTGTATTGATTTGCAACAGATTATTCACCAAATATAATATTTATCATTATGCACGAATGTAAAACTGTAACATTGAGGACAAGACCTCTAAAGAAAAACATGTTGTCGTTCTATCTGGATTATTATCCCGGTTATCGCGACAAAGAGAGTATGAAGGTAATCCGTCATGAATCTTTGGGCATCTACATCTATGCCGACCCTAAGAATCAACGGGAACAGAACTTCAATGCCATCATGTCGGAAAAGGCGGAAGCTATCCGATGCCGACGTTTTGAATCCATCGTCAATGAGCGGTATGATTTCTTTGACAAGAGCAAGATGAAAGGAGATTTCCTTGCCTATTATAAGAAGACACTCCGCAAGCACGACCAGAAATGGGAGTTCGTCTATCTGCACTTCTGCAATTTCGTGGGCGGTAAATGCTCATTCGAGGAGATTGATGTGGACTTATGCAACAAGTTCAGAGAGTATCTGCTCAATGCGAAGCAACTGAGACGTCCGGAGCGTCCCATATCACGCAATTCAGCCGTGGGCTACTGGTCCACATTCAGAGGATTCCTCAAAATACTCTATCGCAATAAACTGATTCATTCCAATGTAAACGATTTCTTAATGAAAATAGAACCGGAAGATGTCGTCAAAGATTATCTCAGCGTAGAAGAACTGTACAGATTGGCAGAAACACCTTGCAAGATACCGGTACTGAAAACCGCCTCGTTGTTCTCTTGCCTGACAAGTTTGAGAATAAGCGATATTCTCACATTGCGATGGGAAGAAATCGTTGACTTTGCAGCCGGAGGAAAATGCGTCCATACCGTCACTCAAAAGACAAAGACAGAAGATATCATACCCATTAGTGACGAAGCCTTGCAATTAATCGGCTATTCCCCGGAAAAGACAGGGCTGGTATTCAAAGGTTTGAAAAGATGCTGGACGCAATACCCCATGAAAGAGTGGATTCGAACTGCCGGTATCACCAAAAACATCACGTTCCACTCGTACCGGAGAACATTTGCCACCTTGCAGGCGGCTGCCGGAACTGACATCCGAACCATTCAAAGTATCATGGCGCACAAAAGCATCACCACTACCCAACGATACATGAAAGTAGTGGATAGCAACAAGCGAAAAGCCAGCAATAAAATCTCCCTGATTCGTAAGAACTAACGGGCATAAACACCGCTTTTTATACGGTTAGAGTATGATTTCTGAGTATGATTCATATTCTAACCATAATTATTTATAAATATCTGTCCAACAACCATTAGTATTTATGGTTATATAGAAATTAGTGCTGAACTTTGTGGCATAGAATTGTAAACAATCACAACTATATGGAGAATAATGTACAAGTTCAGAAAACAGCGGACATCAGCAGTCTCGTTGGAGTGGTAATCGTTTCACTCTCGGCACTCACCGCATACAATCTTGGTGAAAAGTTCAATCACTACATCCTGTTTGATGTCACCATTTTTATTATTTCTTTGGTAATGCTCATTTTGACCTTTGCCGTATTCCGCAAAGTAATGGTGGGACTTTATAAGAGTATTAACAATTGTGCCATAAAAGAGCAAGTACAAAATAATTGTTCGCAAGAGGTTAGCCCAAATAATTCTATAACAGAGACTCAACCGGTTATACTGAAGCAAATGCCTGACAGTTTGGAAAAATATGAGAGCATTCTCGTGGAAGAGCAACTGAAAGAGGTGAAACGGAAAAGGGATACCATGATAGCCATCCATGAATATGTGGTGGAAAAGACCTCGAAATATCTGTCAAAGGAGAATATCAGCACGTTATTCCACAATATCGAGTGTCTTGCCGAAAATCGGGTGACAGACTGCCAGCCAATCCATTCAACGAAAGAAACGAAGCTCAGTTCTCCCTCTTTAAGACATTTGGCTTGGAATATCGGAGAACGGCTTGGAGTCTCCCGCCGCGACAGGGCGGTATTTATCAAATCATCTTTCCCATACGAATTGCGAAACGCTGATATAGAATATCTGGAAGCCTATTTGCGTGTTAATGCCCCATGCGACATCCCTATTGACGTGCCGGACAAAGGAGATTTCCGCTTTCATAACAATACTTGAGAATTAAACCGTGCAGACGGTAATCATTCTTCCTGCTGACGAATTTCTGTAAGATTTCATTCTATTGGTTTGCAGCATATTAATTTAAATTATTGATAATATGACTGCAACTGAGTTAACTTTTAACGACCTGCCGAAAGTGGTAGGCGAACTATGCGAGCGAATCGCAAGTATGGAAAATTTGCTTAGAGACACTCTTAACCGTCAAAGTGAACCAAAGGAGAATCTGCACGTACCTATGACGGTACAGGAAGCCTGTGCATATCTGAAAATGCCGATCTCCACCTTTTATTACAAGATAAAGAAGGACAGCATTCCGGTAATCAAGCAAGGAAAGCACCTCTATATCTATCGTGACGAGCTCGACAAATGGCTGGAAGCATCACGCAAAACGTCAGTACCTCTCACATACGATGAGGAAAACGAAGCGATGTATGCCTCACATCGTCGCAAGCCTAACCCTAAAAACTGGTGAGTATGGAAACGCCAACACCCATTCAAGATCTTGCCCAGGTCGCTACAAGATGGCAAGATACCATGCTCAGCTTGGAAAAGGAGTACGAGCAGGAGCCGGAAGTTCTGAAAATAGGTGGAGTGCCTGTCGGGACATTGGGAAATTTCAGTGCATCCATAGGCAAGGCTAAAAGCAAAAAGACTTTCAATGTGTCTGCTATGGTGGCAGCAGCTTTGTCCGGAAAGGAAGTCCTTAACTACACAACGGATTTTCCTGACGGGAAAAAACGCATCCTTTACATTGACACAGAGCAGAGTCAGAACCATTGTATGATTGTGATGCATCGTATCATGGAACTGGCAGAGTTGCCGGCTAATGAGGATTGCGGCCGTTTCTATTTTCTCGCTCTACGCAAATTCAATCCGAAGGAGCGTTTGGCTATCATAGACGATGCCATCAGTCAGATTGAGGGTCTCGGTTTCGTGGTGATTGACGGAATACGTGACTTGGTTTATGACATCAATTCACCGAGTGAAGCCACATGCGTAATATCCAAACTTATGCAGTGGACTGACGAGCACCAGATTCATCTTCATACCATCCTTCACCAGAACAAAAGCGATGAAAACGCACGAGGGCACATTGGCACGGAAATCAACAACAAGGCTGAGACTGTCATCCAAATCGAGAAAGACAAGGACGACAGCAACATCAGTAAAGTGGAAAGTGTGCATACCCGTTCCAAAGACTTCCTGCCATTCGCTTTCTGCATCAATGACCAATCACTTCCCGAACTTCTGCCGGACTATGTGCCGACAAAGAAGAGCGCAGGTCGTCCCAAACAGGAACCGTTCTCCCCTTATAGGGATATTCCAGAAGCCATCCATCGCAAAGCTCTCGAACTGGCTTTTGACGGTAAAGAGACTATTTCGGGATATAAGGCTTTGGAAGAAGAACTGACCACTGCCTACGAACTGGCAGGAACGAAATTGAATCACAACAAGATTGTAGAGTTGATTAAGTTCCTCACGAACAAACGGATGGTGATTCAGGAAAGCCGTGGCATTTATCGGTTCATGCCTGATTATCACTACTAATCCCCCACTTGACTTTATTCTAAAAGTGCCTATTCGTATATAAGTCAAAGTTCAAGCGCAACGACTGGTTTCATGATAATTCACGGAATCGGTCGCTGCCATTGATTGGGCTTGCCCGTTGTACAGACATTATCTTATATGGGTAGCATAATCCCCCAAGCAACCAATCGGTCGTTTGAGATTACCAAATCCTTCAGCAAGCTGATTGATGAGAAAAAGGCGTTATTTGGACATTTTTTCTTTTTGCCAGCTCTGGTATTACTTTCTCGACAAAATACGAATTTCGGGTAGTGTTTCACTTAGTGTGTCCGGAGCCGGTCTTTCGGAGTCTTTAGATGT
>NZ_QTLP01000022.1:0-10363 GCF_003635405.1 Parabacteroides sp. AF39-10AC
CAAATTTTCTATAGAATTAAAGAATTTTCCCCCTGATTTATCGGGTGAGCCATTCAAACTTCGATTAAATGAACAAGAAGTTTCTGTTTTCCCGGACAATTGGCATGAGCTACCTATCGGGACTTACCAGCAAGGTAAGAGTAATCCGGCTCGCAGAGTTAATAACAATATATGCGTCTGCATCCCCAATTCCGGGAGAGGTACGAAATCCGTACCGACCATATATAAGCGATTTTACTCAAGTTTCTTACCCATTAATCCCGTCTTGCCATGAGTGAACAGAATGGATTTAAAGGGTTGGAGGTTGTCGAACTGAACATTTCCAAAGGCGAATACCTGTCAGAAGCCTTAAAAAGACAAGGCTACCCCATGCTGCCGAGCAATGCCATTATTAATAAGGTAATGACAGGTACGGGAGCTACTTACATGGAATTGAACGCGAAGTTAAGTCCAAGAAACTCTATCGTGATTGAGCCGTTCAAATCTTCGGTGGAGAACAAGGTACTGACCTTTAATGAAGCTCAAGGGGTGTTCAAAGAAGTGACCGTCAAGAAACTGATCGCTTACCTCAAGAACCCCAACATCAAGTACAAAAAGATCATAACCACCCCCGAAGGGTTTCAGAGCAAAGTCTTGAAGGTGGCAAAGGACTTGGGCTTGAATATTTATAAGGAGTTCTTCTGCCTGTTCGATGAATCCGAGCACTTGACAGAAGATACAGGCTATCGTAGAAGCATATCCGCCCCAATGAAGGAGTTCTTCAAATTCGAGGGAAAGGCTGTCGTGTCTGCCACTCCGTTAAAGCCGAGCAAGTACACCTTAACACTGTTCTTGCGTCACCAATTCAAGTGGGTAGAAATTAAGCCCGACTATGACTATCGGGAGGATATGACTTTGATAACAACCCGTAGCTTTTACAGTCGGGTGAAGCAGGAAGTAAAAAGGCTGTTGGATAACGGTTCTCCCCATGTGTGCATCTTCTATAAGACAACAGAGGGAATCTGTAGCATCGTGGAATCATTGCTGCATGACGGAATAATAAAAGAGGACGACTACAAGGTCTTCTGCTCAAAGGACAGTGCCGACAAGCTAAAGAGCCGCTTCTTGGAACATAGTACGGATAAGCTGGAACTTCCTCTAAGAAGGGTGAATCTGTTTACATCGAGGTTCTTCCCGTCAATAGACATCAATCTGAAAGAACTTTGCGATGTGCTGATACTGTCGAACTACGATCATGTGAAGCACACCCTAATCAATCCGTTCACCGAAGCCATCCAGTGTCAAGGCAGATTTAGGCATGTGTTCCCCAACGGGAAGAGATATAACTCTCTTACGGTTATAGCTTCAATTCCTAACGAGCTTGAAGTTAAACCCGAAGAAGAAATATATAAAGACATCGAGGCGAGAATCAAATGTTACCGAGCCATTCAGCAGGAAGGGATAAAAGCTGATGATCCCACATATTATGATAAGGAATTAAAACGGCTACGGCTGAATGAGGTCTTAAATTCCGAGCGGAACGGATTTGACAGGTTCTCCATAGAGCAACTATTACTTGACGAGCAGGTGAAAGGATATTATCTCTCACCCAATGCACTTAGACAGGCATACGAAGATACAGGATATTTCAATGTGGACTTCCAACCCGAAGATGAAGCGGTCGGTGAAGATGACATTTACAGAATTAAAGCCGCTAAAGCGAAGGATAAATACCAGCTTATTGTATCCACATTAGAAGCGACAAAAGACAATGCCGAGGCGATACGGTTCGTCCGGGCACAATGCGTGGAGGAAGAATGGCTTATCAACGCCTTCTTCAAGTTAGGGAAGGAGGTTATCGAACAACAACAGTACGGTAAGACTGCGATCAAGAAACTATTGAAACAGACCGAGGAGGAAGAAGCCCTACAACGAAGATTCAGCCCGGAGTTTCTTCATGATATGATCAGAGAGTTCGAGTCAGAAACAGGTAACGATTTATATATTCCCGTAAAGAATGTGCTTGACAGGATTGGATACCTGTTGGACTGTTACGGAATAACCTACTCCCGATATGGAGACGGCAAGAAAGATGCAATGTGCAAGTTGTCCGAAGCTCTCATCAAGGAATATTTCGATCCGAGGCGTAGTAACCGGGAGGGTGAGGCCAAGGTCAAGTTTGTTCGGTTTAAAGAGGAGTTGTTTAAACGGAAGGACTGTGAGGAACATATAATACCTAATGTTCTCCCCGGTTGATCCCACCCCTCATTTACTCCCCCCCATGCTTGCCAGAAGGAAAATCAAAATTCTGACAGGCATGGGGGTACACCATCAATCACAAATAAAATTATACTCACCAACCAACTCCCCAATCTCCAACTGAGCGAATCTGTAAAAGGTAACACTAAATAGCCCTATATGTAAAATATCCTAATGATATAACACTTATAGTCATTTAGCAAGTAGTAATGAAGTCCTAAATTGTAAACTGAGCGATCCGTTTCATTTAGGACTTCATTCACATACTTGCCAATCAATCAATAATCACTTAATTCAATTACATTATGAGTACATTACAGATCATGCCGTTTGAGGCAAGAGAGAGAAGGTTTCAGAGTTTACAATCAGCAGCGGAGGAAGCTACTTTGCTAGTGCCCAAGCACAAGAATGTCCTACACTTCATTGAGAGTAACACGCAGGAAGCAACCATCAATCACCTAAAGAACGATTGCATTGTTCCAGTCTTCAGCAAGGATAACGAGCTTACTGTTTCACACGCTGCATTCATTGAGACAGTAGGTGAAGCAGTCCAGAATTTCTTTAGCGGTGAACGGATTGAACAACCAGGCATTCGTGTGTCCCATATTATTAAAGGTAGAGTACCATCTGCCATTCATAAGCCAGCAAGCCAATTACAGGATAGTGATCGTACGATCTACTACGAGCGTTGCGCATTCGCTTATGAAGTTCCATCCATTCAGCAGATCGTTGAAGGGAATAAGCTCAATCTTACTGTTACAGGTGTGCGGGCCTTCAACAGAGAGAACCTATATTCACGTAAGACAGTGGAAAGGTTCAGCATTGGAATTGGATTCAAGAACCTTGTTTGCTGTAACCTCTGTCTGTTCACAGACGGATTGAAGAACGATATTAGGGTCAGTGATACATCTCAACTATTCAAAGAAGCTTTAGAGTTGTTTCAGCAGTACAACCCAAACCGCCATCTTCAACTGATGCATGAATTTGGTAATCATTCACTCACCCAACATCAATTCTGCCAGATATTAGGTAAAATGCGACTTTTTCAAAGTTTACCTTCTATCAACCAGCGTAAACTTCCACCTATGTTAATGACAGATAGTCAAATAAACCAAGTGGCAAGGGCTTATGTGAATGATGAAAATTTCTACGGATATGGCAGGGAATTATCGATGTGGCGGTTCTACAACTTACTTACAGGAAGTAACAAATCAAGCTATATTGATACTTATTTGGACAGAGCGTTAAACGCTACTGATATTGCACAAGGCATAACATCAGCACTGCAAGGTGATGATGCTTATAGATGGTTTATTGATTGAGAGAGGAAGGGGCATCTATTTACTTAGGTGTCCTTCCTTTTGTCTAATAATTAACTAATTAAACTTGCAAGTACGTAAATAAGTACATATATTTGCAGTAAATAAAAGGAGGACTTATGAGAACAGCTAATTATACTGATTTAAGAGCAAATCTTAAAGGTTATATTGACTCTGTAATTGATGATTGTGAAACTGTAATCGTCAACCGTGGTAAGGGAAGCGGAGTAGTGATGATTTCCCTTGATGAATACAATTCATTAAAGGAGACAGAATATATCATGTCGTCACCTGACACAATGGGCGCTATTCGTAAAGGAGAGGAAGATATTAAGAATGGTAATGCCATCGCCCAGAATGAAGGAGAAAGCATTGATGATTTCTTAAATCGGGTAGCATGTACAGAATAATATTGTCAGACCAAGCACGTAAGGATTATCAATACTTCTTACGAAGTGGCAATACAGCTATCATAGATAAAATTAAAGCTTTATTGAATGATATAGCTGAACGCCCTTATGCTGGGATTGGAAAACCTGAACCTCTTAAATATGAGTTGGCAGGTAAGTGGTCAAGACGGATTAATTCAGAGCACCGTCTCATTTACTCTGTACATGACGATATGATAGAGGTCTCCATCTTCTCAATGAGACACCATTACTCCAAGAAGTAGTACCACTACATACAATTTACTAATTGAAAGGGCATCTATTAAGTTAGGTGTCCTTTCTTTATATCTACTAACTATTTAAAGATTACATCTTATGAATACCAAAGACATTGATAATGCGATTAATCACATTATATCATTACAGGAAAAGCTATCCACCTGTGAGAACAATCTCCAATACATCAAGCGGTTGCAAGCATTGAAATACTGGCTGCATAAGTTTGACAGTTTATTGGATAGAACCAGCAGACTAAATGGTGAATATGCAGCGATACATGAAAGTTACTTCCATGCCTGTGCTGGATTTTCATTCTATGACAGGGTTTATCATTCCATCTTATCATACCAATATGGAGATAGACCGTTCTAATTCAGTTGGGCATCCTCATTTGGGTGTCCAACTTACATAAGCTGAACGAACATTCAGCATTTGTAACCAACTACTGATTAATGTGAATCATGAAGACATACATCGCATATTTAAGGCAATCTACCATGAAACAACAGCTGTCTGGTTTAGGTGTGGAAGCCCAACGAGAAATTATACACAACCATGTGAAGAATAAACAAATACTTGCTGAATATATTGAAACGGAGAGCGGCAAGAAGTCTAACAGACCTCAGCTTCTCACAGCTTTGGCAATGTGCAGGAAAACAAATTCTATTCTGATTGTCGCTAAACTGGATAGGTTGTCAAGGAACGTAGCATTTACATCTAAACTTCTGGAATCAGATGTTGAGATTGTCTTCTGTGACTTTCCACAAGCTAATAGGTTAATCTTGCATATCATAAGCAGCATTGCAGAATACGAAGCTGGGTTAATTAGTCAGAGAACCAAGCAATCATTACAGGCTAAGAAAGCAAGAGGAATCAAGTTAGGAAAGTCTGATAACTTGATGAACAAGTTTGAGCAAGCTATCTACAATAGCTCCCGTACCAATAAGGCTAAAGCTGAAAACAATCCCAATAATATGAGGGCAATCGCATTGCTACGGTCACTGTCAATGCAGGGTAAGTCACTCTCTGAAATGACTGACTTGTTGAATGAGCAAGGCTTCGTAACATCTAAGGGTTGCCAATTCCAGATAACCCAAGTTAAGAGGTTACTTGTCAGAGTAGGGTTAATGTCGTGAAATCACTTTGAAAGGCAGGACAAATTTAAAGTAAGGTTAGCTTTATATACCCCAATCTAAGTTTGTTCTACCCTAAATTTCAAACGGAGAAGTAAGCATCTACACCTTATATATATGGTACATCTAAAATATTAAGTTGAGAAGCATCTAAAATCAATTCTTCACAGTTTGGCATTTCAGCCCTATACTATATAGTCAATTACACCAATTCCAAGAATCCATATACATCTAAAGTCTTAAAACTTATGTCGAAGATAGCCCATTGTAAATCACCAACAATATGTTGACATGATGATGAAAATTCAAGGCGGGTATGGAAGTTGAGAATTTGACTCTTATATGGGGAGAGTAAGATTTCATACCTGTCCCAGATATATGACTTTAGGATTATCTCTGATTTTTAATGAACAATAGTTCTTGCCAATTCAAACGATTTAGTAACTTTGTCCCAATCTCTTATGCCTAAAGCGATAGGACGTTAAGGGAGGACATAAATTTACGAAGAGCGTTTGATATATTATCCTATCATGGAATCTGGACAATTCTATAACACAAGGATAATAGGCAAGAACGCTCACGTCGGTGCTATATACCTACTTCACAGTGGATTATATAACAGTCTGGCGTGGGCTATTGTTTATTACTTGTGTTAGGCAGTCCAGAAACTCTTGGAAACAAGAGTGCCCCATGATAGTAATATCCAGTAGTTTCCACGCCTTCTTTGTGTTTAATAGCTTACTGAAGGGAACAGGTAAGCAGCTTTAAATTTAATCTTATGGGGTTATTCACACTAGTAGACAGGATTTCCTTACTCCGTGATTGTAGAGCCATTATGAAGTTGATGGTGAAATTGCAAAGGTGTCCTAAGCCAGACAAAGCAGGATTATGCCTTGAAGTAGAAAATAGGTTACAGACCTTATCAAGTAAAGGTGATAAGATGCCAGATGCAGCGATGAGTGTTATCATACCAATTCAAGGTAGGGATAATGATCTATACTCCTTCTTGCAAATAGTGAGGGAAGACTTATATTCATTCAAGAATTAACAATCAATCTAAATTAAACAGACGTGGCAGCAGTTAAATGTTGTGGTTCCTCACGTCCTTATATTTAATAGCTTACCAGAGGGAATAGGTGAGCACAATACTATTATTTATGAATAAGAGAACTCTCACCATGCTTTTGTGGGCTTTCCTTCCTTTAATAGCAATAGCAGGAGATAGACTGCCAGATGAAAATCCAATGTCCTTTGGAACGTTCATGTTCTGTCTATTTATCATTATAGTAATAATTATTTACAATGTAGTAACTAAGGATGATTAAGAATTAAACACTTTAATAATTATATAATAATGAAGACATTAAGATTATTAGCAACCTTACTATTGGTTGCATTGAGTATGGGGTTATACTCGTGTAGTAAAGATGATTTTGTAGATACACCACCTATACCTGTTACTCCAGATAACATCTTTAATGACACTGATAAGAAGTTCGCAGAGTACATGGATGATTATTCTGACATTAAGTGCAGATATGCTCAAGCAGGAGAAGGAATTATGCAGTTATCTGGCATAAAGAACAAACATCTTTGGTTTAGTGAATTTGATACTACAACAAAGAAGCTCAAATCAACATGGCTGGATATTGAAGAAACAGATACCATACAACAGGTTTATTCTGGCTATGGGGAATATAAAGAGATGAAGATAACGTTTGCTATCTTTGGTTATTATAAGAAAACAAAGGCAGGAGATATTGTAGGCTTTAGCTTAGACGATATTCCTCAAATCATATTCACCAGTAACGGTAAAACTAAACGTACACCATTAGAGATAGACAGTGAAAATAAGACCTTTTATGATTGGTACAATGAGTCAGTTTTAATAGGCAATCGTTGCTATTCCAGTGAAGGAGACCCTCTGTTTACAATTGAGGATAGCTATTTTTTTAGAGATGGGAATGTAACCCCCATTTCATATGAAGAAGGCATCAAGTTTGACTACTCTTACCCTCCTATCTCATTTGAGAGGTTTAATATTAAAGAGGGTAAATCCGTTTGGAAAACCAATCTTACTGATATTGAACTACCATCTGACTCTAAAATCAGTTACACTATACTTGACAAGTCTGCTAATGTTTGGGAATACAAGGTGGATGCTGTCCTATATAATGGAATGAAACATAGCTACATCTTCACTGTCAACATGGAAGACGGTAAAGCAAATGTAGCAGAGGAAGGTGTTAAAGTTACAAGCATCGCATTGAACAAATCTCAAGTAACGTTAGATATTGGAGAGATCTTTCAATTGGTTGACACGGTAAAACCTAACAACGCAGAGAATAGCAAGGTAGTCTGGACTAGCTCAAATGAATCTGTGGCAACCGTAGATCAGAATGGACTTGTTACGGCTAAATCTTATGGTGAGTCGGTGATCACAGTCACCACAGAGGACGGTGGATTTACAGCTACATCTAATATCATAGTAAAGAAGAAGGAGATTAGTGATTACATAACCTCCAAAACATTTACTTCCATGATTAATGTTGGTGGATATATACAAGGTATCATTGGATGTGAAATCATTAATAATAGCAAGGAAGACATACTGTTGACTAATTATACAGTCATAGATGATAATGAGAACGTTCTTCTTACCAATCCTTATGACAATAATATCTTGAAAGCTGGTTCCAGTTATCGAGAAGATGTTAGTATTAGAGGCGTGTTCAATGAATTGACATTGAGATGGACTTATATACATAATGGCAAGAAGTACACATATACTACAAAATATAAAGTGACAACTTCATTATGATTAGCAGAGAAGGTTTATGGAATGTCTCATAGACCTTCTCTTAAACTGGATATAATAACAATTAGTAATTAAAAGGATGAAGAATTTAAAACATTTAGGAATGGCCTTATTAATGGTCATGTTAGCAATTAACTTAGTAGCTTGTGGCGATGATAAGGAGGATGGAGATAAGGAGATCACTCCATCTATCGTTGGTACATGGAAATTGACTGTGGATAAGGGATACACGCATACACATGTTACCTTTACGAAAGACGGAACATTCAGCTATACCAGTACGGATGAATTGGATTATGAGGAACATGGGACTTACAAGATAGTAGATAATCTCCTATACCAGATGTTCAGTGACGAAGACGAATGGGTGATTGGTGAGATACTCTTATTAAATTCTGAAACCTTATCCATTCAAGATTTAGATGATGATGGGGTTACTCCTCGTGGTAAACCTTATTCTTACCAGCGGGTAGAATAGTAGATAAGGCAGATACAAAATAGCAAAGGCGGCATTGATTACTCTTTGCCGCCTTCCTTCATTAATCTCACACAAACATCTTAGGTTGAGAGTTAATCAGATATACTAATTGACTAACTGATTAATTACTACAAATTTAGTCAATTCAAAGTAGTCCACCAAACTAAATATCATACGATATTAAGCTAAATCAGACTGTCTGACAGAGGATTAGATTGAAGACATAGAATTGAACCAACCGGTGTGAAGTGGGCTGTTAATGGCTAAATGGCATGAGGTACAGAATTACTAAATATTAGTTCATATATGGGATGAATGGATTTCATACCTCTTTAAAGAATGGTGTTTGAGAGAACTCTTATGCAGTTTCTTATACTCTCATCTTCACTATTACAGTAATGTAGACCAAAGATTAATACACTATGCAAGATTTCACAACCAGACTTGAATATACTTCTTACGAATTAATACTATTTACATATGACACGATCTGAATTACCTAACAATTCACTCAAGACAGATTCTCTAACCCCTAATGCTCCGTTTCATTATGTCGTAGCTGGAAGCCAAGGTATTATGTTAGCAGCAGCTACAATGCTACTCCTATATATCATTATAGTTGTGGTAGGATTGATATGTGGTTTGGGATGGGGAAGTTTACTCTTGCCAATTCTTGTTTATCATCTACTATTAGGCATCGCTGTGGCTGCGTTATGGACTTATAATAAGCTCATTTCATAGTGTGTGAATTAGAGTATCCTACATATTAATCTCTACTTGTACAGTCTAATTTACATTGGTTGATTTCGTTATGAATGGAATATTTAGTAAATTTGCATCATAGTTCAATGTTGACCTATAGTTGACCTCTGAACTTATATAGAGATAATTAAAGTGTTGATAACAAGGTAGCTTAGTTGAATAGAGCGTCAGATTCCGGTTCTGAAGGTCGTGGGTTTGAGTCCCACCCGGGTCACGAAGGAAAGGAAGTCTCTTTGATTGAAAAATCAAGGGGGCTTTTTTAGTTTAGCCCCGATTATAAACGGATATTTACTGAACTAACCCTAACTTGATTTTGTTTTATAATCAAAAAGACAGAATGATAAGATTAAAAACAGAAGAGTATGTCAGTAATTTACAAATTTCTTTTTCCAATGAAGCCGGATGGAACGGCTATTTCATTACTATTGTTGGCGCTTCGTTTGCTTTTCGGTGGATTACTATTATCTCATGGGATGCAAAAGTGGACAAATTTCGATAGTATGTCGGCCTCATTTCCTGATCCGTTAGGTGTAGGGCATTCAATATCTTTGGGCCTTGCGATATTTGGGGAGCTTGCTTGTTCCATCGGTTTTATATTCGGGGCCCTTTATCGGCTTGCGATGATCCCCATGATTTTTACCATGGGAATGGCTTTTTTCGTCATCCATGGGAATGACCCATTTTCTTTGAAAGAGTTAGCATTCATTTATTTGGTGGTTTTTATCCTGATGTATATAACGGGACCCGGAAAATTCTCGTTAGATCGTCTGATAGCTGTTCCTCTGTCTCGAAAGCAGAAGTAAGCGTGAATGTGCGGTTGAGGATAAATAAAAAAGTCTGTTAATCATTAGATTAACAGACTCTATTTTCTGTGGGCGTTGACGGATTCGAACCGCCGACCCTCTGCTTGTAAGGCAGATGCTCTGAACCAGCTGAGCTAAACGCCC
>NZ_QTLP01000022.1:10373-10699 GCF_003635405.1 Parabacteroides sp. AF39-10AC
CCGACCCTCTGCTTGTAAGGCAGATGCTCTGAACCAGCTGAGCTAAACGCCCGAAGTTCTTTCGGTATAATAATAAATTAAAAGTGGGCGTTGACGGATTCGAACCGCCGACCCTCTGCTTGTAAGGCAGATGCTCTGAACCAGCTGAGCTAAACGCCCGAAAATCTTTCGGTGAAATAATAAATTTAAAGGTGGGCGTTGACGGATTCGAACCGCCGACCCTCTGCTTGTAAGGCAGATGCTCTGAACCAGCTGAGCTAAACGCCCTTTAAACTTATTTTTCGTTCGCTTTATCTCTCTAAAGCGCTGCAAAGATACGGCTTTTT